>JBDLHW010000083.1:0-8021 GCA_039715155.1 Campylobacterota bacterium
GGTTTACTAATACACTAGCCAAGAAAAGCAGTGTAAAAAACACTCCAGCCC
Source organism: Campylobacterota bacterium (assembly GCA_039715155.1). Lineage (GTDB taxonomy): Bacteria > Campylobacterota > Campylobacteria > Campylobacterales > Sulfurimonadaceae > Sulfurimonas. Next base: position 52 of record JBDLHW010000083.1, read on the forward strand.
TCCCCTCAAACTCACTCTCAGCACTTCCAACTAAAAAGAGTGATGATATGTCTACGAGTTACTATATCGTTGTAACTATTTTAATAGTCGGCATTTTAATTCTATTTGTGCTTAAGAAAAAAATGGCAGGTAGAAACATACAAAACCAGCAAAGTCCGTGGTTATTTCAGGAAAATCAAGAGAGTACTCAAACACAGACAAATACGCAAACACAACAAACTAAAACCACAACTGCTCCTATATCAGATAGTAATAATGATATTTCCATAAGGTTTCAAAAATCCCTTAATGCAAAAAACAGTGTTGTTATGCTTGATTTTGGGGCACAAAGCTACTTGGTGCTTATGGGATCAAATAATATACTTTTAGATAAATTTACAGATGACAAGCCGACAACACAGGAAGATTTTGAATCTATACTGCAAAATAGGCATCAAGAACTTGATGATTTTTTAAGAGTAGAATCAAATAGCAGCGGTGAAAGTGCTCAACCAAAAGAGGCTCTTCAAGCCTATAAAGAGAGAGCAGCTTCTATACTTTATGAAGCTTAAGAGGAGAAAAGCTAAATAGCAGGAGTTTGTCTAGCAAACCTCTCTTTTAATAGCTTTTTTATAGTATTTACATTACCCATATTTAATTCATAACTCTTGTCCATTAACTTACTTACATGAAATACTTCCGTAACAGTTATACCATATGGATCTTTTTTCTCTTTACTCATTTCACCGTCATCGTTAAAAGAGTAAAGTAGTAGGTTTTTACGAGCTTTTTGAAGGTAATATGTCACAACAATCTCATCAGTGAACTTTTTCTCTAATGCAACTACAATTTTTTGACTATCAGAATATTCTCCATTGAGACCCAATAGCTCTTTAGCATTTTCAACACTGAGATAACCAATATAAAACTTATTATAAAGGTCATGATACCTTTGAATCTTTGGGTTCATCAAAAACCCCATATCTAGAATATGTTTCTTATGACTTCTGAGAGTTTTTGTTATCCAGGACATAGTGTTATAGTATCTAAACGGATGAAGCTTAAGTGTGTGAGCCTCTATCATCTTCTTAGATTTCATTATCTCTTTTGGAATAATAATTCTTCTTGAGTTTTTATGTTCTGTAATATAGTCTAACACTTCTGCAGCTGAAAACTCTTTTGTAAACCAGACCTTACAAAAATCAGGAAACTGCTTAGTCCCAGTTGCACCCTCATTCAGTATAATAAGAGATTTAATCTCATAATTTGGAAATATAATCTCCAGAAGTGCCTTTTTCTTCCTTAGTCTGCGTCTTAGTTTTAAAACAGATTTAACCAAGGTCATCTCTACAAAGTAAAGTTCATTTTTCTTAGTAACAAACATCGCATCAAACTCACTGATTTCACGACTCTTTGTTCTATATACAATCTGCTCTTTCTCACTTATGGAGAGAGTATTTGCATAAGCTTTTTTCTTATTTTGATGAAAACCTTTTAAGATAAACTTTTCAATATAATCATTGTCTTCTGCATATCTTAAAAGCTTTTCATATATGAAATTCTCAAACACTTCACCTTCAAAAGAGCGGTAAGAACTCATATAAGATGGGTCCTCAATATCGATACCTTTTTGTATGAGTGATAAAAGATGTTTTGTATTGTAGTCATAATGGAACAGATTATCAGCTATATCATGCTTCTCTAACTCTCTGATAGATTTTGATATCTCTAACATCAGCTTACAATCTCACTATTTTTAAAAAAGTCATCTATGGTCTCTCTGAACTCTTTTATGTCACTTATAGTGTTGACATCATTTCTAAGCATAGAAGCCCCTCTATAACCCTTAGAATAAGTGTGAGTATGCTTTCTAAACATAGGTACACCGTGCTCACCATAAAACTCTATCATCTTATCAAAGTGCTCCATAATGATCTCATGTTTGAGATCTCTGTCAATATCTTCTGTTCCGGCTCTTAACTGATGAAAAATCCATGGAGCACCAACTGCACCACGTCCTATCATCACACCATCTGTCCCAGTATGCTCTAAAACCCATTTCGCTTTCTCGTAAGAGTCGATATCCCCATTTGCAATAACAGGGATAGAGACAGCCTCTTTAATCTCTTTAATAGCATCATAATCAACAGCAGCCTTGAATTTCCCAACACGTGTTCGACCATGAACAGCTAAAAAATCAGCTCCACTATCTTCAACCATTTTAGCAATATCTATATGGTTCTTTTTCTCAAACCCAAGTCTAATCTTTACACTTGTTAAATTCTTATTTGAAGTATCTTTAATAGTCTTAATAATATCACCCATCAGAGGCAAGTCTAAAAGGAGTGAGCTTCCGCTTCCATGTCCAACAACTTTTGGTACAGGACAACCACAATTGAGATCGATTATATCAATACCATCCTGCTCATTTAAAACTTCAACAGCACGTCTTGCCATATCAACTTCAGAAGCTGCAATTTGAACAGAGTAAGGCTCTTCATTTGGACTTTTCTCTAGCATATGAAGTGTTTTTTTAGAGCCATGTGCCAAAGCATTTGAACTGAGCATCTCACTTACAGTTAAGTCTGCTCCAAATTTTTTAACAACACTTCTAAAAGGCAGGTCTGTAAAGCCCGCAAGCGGGGCTAATACATAAATAGGTTTCTCGAAGGATAATTTTTTTAGCATAAATGCTGTATAAACAACTCAATGCTAAAGTGCTTGTTGCACTCTTTAAGCGCTCTATACGCTTTAAAGTTTTGATACTCATCAGCTTGTGAAATATCTAAAATATCATTTGCAGGAGCCAACATCTCTAAATCATATAGAGTGTAAAGATAAGCATCCATTGCCTCTTCTTTATCAAGACTTAGCATCTCAAAAAGTTTCATTCTCTGCTCTGGAATCATTCCGTGGGAGACTGCTATAGATATCTCTATATAGTCCCTTGTAACCAAGTCTAAATTATTAAGCAGATCTATCAGTGCTTCGTTAGAGAGTTCTATTGTATTTTCATCAGCATTAATTCTGCTCAAAATCTCTAAAAGTGACTCTTTTGTTAAAAACTCTTTATATTTTTCTACAGAACTAACAGATTTAGTTTTTACAAAATCAACATAAACCTCTTCACATAACTCTTTAGCATATTTATTTGAGTTAGAGAGTATATCTTCGCTACTCAGGTCACCCTTTTTATATCTGTTTCTCTCATTCTGTACAACTAAGGGATTTTCAATTTTAAGGTTATAAGGCTTTAAGTCTACTATCTCACCATTTTTTATAGAATCTACTGCTGTTATAACATCATTGATTTTTTGATTATCTGTAGTGGGGAGTACATCTCCTTTTAAGAAGAGTGTTGTTTTATTTAAAAGTTCACCAAGAAGTTGATATCTAGGGGTTTTAAAAAAATGATTTCTCTCAGCTTTTCCCAAGTAAGCATCAACTATGGCATCTATAATTTTTTCATAATCTTTATCATACTTACGTACTTTAAAACTGCCAAGCATACTGTAAAATGACATATGAAATACACTAGCTATGTAAAGTACAACAAGAGGTAGAAGTACCCATATTGCAATAGAGAGAGATGGCAAGACAACACCAAACAGTTCTATCCCAATACTCTCTTGTGTTACATAAGCATAAACATACCAGCCCACTAAGGCCATCAGTATCAATGAAGCTATTGTGTATCTTTTAATGTACATAATTAAATCCCTTAACTAGATTTTTCTACTATCTCTCTACAATCTATGCAGTAAATAGCATGTGGCTTTACTTTCAATCTCTGAAAACCTATATCGTCTTCACACATTTCACATATTCCATAATCACCTGCAGATATTTTACCAAGAGTTACATTTATCTCTCTTAATTCTTGCTCTTGCTGTTGAACAATTGCACTTTCTACCATAGAGTTGTTATTAACTGAGGCATGATCACCCTCGTCGTTAAGCTCTAATGAACTCAATTGATCAAGTTCATTATTTACACCAATAATATTTTTATTTATCTGTTCTTTTCTACTCTCTAGAATCTCTTTGAAGTAGCCTAACTCACTATTTTGCAACTGCTCTTTCCTTACTTATGATACGGGTGATTACTTAAAATAGAGAAACCTCTATAAATCTGCTCAAGCAATACTGCTTTAGCAATTTTATGACTCATAGTTAATTTACCTAAACTTATAACAGAATTACCTTTTTTCAAAAGGTCATCCTCAAAGCCATAAGCTCCACCTATAAAAAATTTAATCGACATTTTATCATTTAAAAGCTTACTAAAGTCAAAACTATCGATTAATTTTCCATCAGGATGCAAAATAATGCAAAAATCTTTCCCTATATATGGTTCCAAAGCCCTTGTATATGCCTGTTTTGAGGCTTCTGGTGAAATAGTGTGTGATTTTGCTACATCTTTGGGAAATAGCTCTATATCTTCCACTTTTGCAAAGCGAGAGATCATTTTTGTTAACTCTTTATAGAGCGGATCGTATATACTCTTCTCTTTTTTAGCGATTGAAATAATATCTATCTTCATATTATGAAACCAATCCACTGCCGATTACATGATAAGTTACATTTTTAAACTTATCATCCATTTTCACACCACCTATAGCAGCTACAAAATGTTTACTTTTTAAAGCAATATTATCAAGAGAAATCCCCAGAACTGCACTTATATCTTTTTTTGTACTCGTATCACGATATGCACCTAAACCTATATAGTTTAAATCCATCTCATTTGCTTGGAGTACTTCTTCTTCGTTGTGAGTAGAGATACCAAGTATCTTATCCTCTTTTATTACACTTCTTAAAATTTTAACAGCTTTATGAATATCTTCATCTATCGCTTTTAAATCTTCTTGTCCAACATGAACACCGTCACAGAACTCTATAAGCTCATAAGAATCATTAACAATTAAAAAACCTTCAAAGTTTTTTCTTATATAGATAAGTTGCTGTTTAACAAAAGCTATATCAGCACTTTTATTTCTGTATTGGATTATTTCAGCGGAGTTCTGTTTTGCGAGGTCTATATAGTCTGACAAAGAGACACCTTTGCTATCAAGTATATCTTGATCACAAAGGGCATAGAGTCTCATATTATACTTTCAAAAGAGTTAGAAGATCTGCTAAAGTTTTCTTTAACTCATTTCTATTTACTATCATATCAATAGAACCCTTTTCAAGTAAAAACTCCGCTCTTTGAAAACCGTCTGGCAAAGCAGAACCGATAGTCTGCTCAATTACACGTTGACCGGCAAAACCGATAAGTGCACCAGGTTCAGCAATGATAATATCACCAAGTGTTGCAAAAGAAGCAGAAACACCACCCATAGTTGGATCTGTAAGAACTGAGATATATGGCAAGTTTTGCTTACCCAATCTAGCAAGAGCTGCCGATGTTTTACTCATTTGAAGCAGAGAAAAAGTACTCTCTTGCATTCTTGCACCACCAGATGCACTTAAAATTATAAGACCCTCTCTATTTTCAATAGCACGGTTTGTAGCTCTAACAATTTTTTCACCCTCTACAGAGCCAAGTGAACCACCCATAAAACCAAAGTCAAAGATAACAACTTGAGCAGATACACCATTCATCTTTATAGAACCGCTAACAACTGATGATTTTCTACCAGTTTTAGCGAATCCCTCTTCTATTCTTTTTTTATAAGGTTTTTTATCTACGAACTCTAAAGGATCTATAGGCTCCAGAGTTGAGTCATGTTCAACAAATGTACCTTCATCAGCTAAAAGTTCTATTCTCTCTTTTACACCGATACGAAGGTGAAAACCACATTTTGGACATACATAACTTTGATTCTCAACCTCTTTGTAGTACATTAAAGAGTGACAGGATTTACACTTAATCCAGTGAGAAGAAGCTTCTGTTTTTTCAGGGGGTTTTGTTTCAAAAGTTTTAGTAAAAATGTTTAATAAATTCAAAAAATATCCTTAAATCATATAAAAAGTTGTTTATTATAGCAAATTAATACTTTAAAACTTAAACAGTAATCTAAAAAATAGAATTTGAAGAGTAAAATAGTCGAGAAAGTTATAAATATGAGAAGTTGTAGCGATAAGAGAGAAAGGTCTCTCTTATCTTATAGAAAGTAAACACTCTTCTATAAATCAACTATTATTCAGTCTCATTATCATCGATAGCAAGATTGTAGTCAATTTTTCTAAACCAGATATCACTACCTTTAAAGTGATCAGGAATATCTACATTATCCATGTCTGATTCTTGAATCCAACTACCATAAAACACTGAACCATCTGGAGTCATACGGATCTGAACTTCACCCTCTTCTGCACCAGAGTGAGCGAACCAATCCATTACTGTAACAGTCTCTTCAGTAAAGTTACTATCATCAGAAATAATAGTTTTTTCTACCATTTCATAAGTCTCACCTCTATCAGTTGTTCTTGCATAGTAAAGATCAAGTGGTGCTCCCGGCTCAATATCCTCATCTTCATCTATACTACCTACAACATTTGGTACATTCTCAGCTGTACCGTATGTAATGAAATAGATGTTTTTATTTTGTTTGTCTTTCGGACTAGCTAAAACACCATCTGTAAGTATAGTACCTGGTGTTGCCACAAGACGAGGTTCAATTACTGTCTCTTTGTTATTGGCTAAGTTTGAAACATTTACAGGACCCTCAGATGTATTTCCATCAGCTGTTGTCCACGTATTACCACCATCAAATGATCTTCTTACATAGAAATCATATTTGTCATGTGCAATTCTAGCTGCTGCCCAGTTTGGTGTATATGAGTAACCTACGATTAAGAAATCACCACGTATCTGACCACGGTGCGCTCTTGCATCGTCATAAGGGTTTGTAGCTGATTCATCATTTAGGTTTTCAGTCGTCCATTCCCACTCTAGTACTTTTGTTGTATTAGCATCTTCATCAGTAACTGTCGGAGTCACACTGCTTATATTGATTCTACCTGGAACAAGGTTTGAAAAAGCATATCCTTTTTTAAATCTTGCAAGCATAATATCTGATGGACGACCTTGACCTTCCATACCTTCTTTATACACTGCACCCAGTACGATATCTTGCTCTGATGTCTCCATTGATTTCATACCCTGTGGTATAAAACGAACACGTCTGGCATTTTCATAGATACCTTCTGAATTAGGTACGTTAAGAATATGTCCACCACTAACTACATGTTCTAGATCCATAGAATCTCCAAGTACTTCAGGCTGATCAAAAGGAAAACTTTCATAAATAACATATTTACCTGTGTCAGTCCAGTTAGTATCAGAAGTACCTTCTGTCGGGATTCCCGCATCTTCCGGTGCACCATCACCTAAGCCTTTAGTCTCTTCATATCCAAAGATTGCGATTGCTCTACTCTCACCATTATATTTACCCGGTTGAATAAAGATATTTGGTCTTGAAGCACCTGTGTCACCATCTAACACAAACTGTTCACCAGTTATAGGATCTATCCCAGGTCCATAACATTTTCCGTTTGATGTATCATTAACATCATTCACATTATTGTAAACACCATACTTTTCACACATCGTTGCACAGTATTTTGCTCCTGTACCGTCATTGACATTGTCTTCTGAACATACTGCGTTGTTAGAGATACGCACCGGTAATACGAACTTGTTAAGTACATGCGGTCGCGTTGTCACATTATCATCTATATCTTCTGCATCTGTAGCGATCTGGTCTTGATCTACATTACCGGAAGGAACAAAGTCCTCATCTATCGCAGAAAAATTATCTGTATCGCCTACAGCAATATAACTGTACCAGATATCAGTCTTGTGGTTTGTTGTAGCACCACCCCAACCGGCACCAGGACCTTTTCCAGAACCTGGTCTTAATCCTTCAGGGTCTTCCTGCCAAGTAAATCCAAATCCTTGACCACCTGGTGAAGAGGCTAAGAAAATTTGTAGAGCATCACGTCTACCACTTGTAATCTGTTCTGCAACATATGTCGTGATCA
>JBDLHW010000084.1:0-7984 GCA_039715155.1 Campylobacterota bacterium
CGCGTCTTATTAAAACTGGTGTTTATGATATGCGTGACCAAGAGCTTATATTAACTACTTCTCCGGCTATGGATATACTCAAATCTTCAAATGTTGAGCGTGTACTTTTCGGTCTTTATGGAGCTGAACGTACAAGAGAGTTAATGAATGATTTAGATACTAAGAAGGTTTATAGACTCACTGCTGACGAGTTGGCACAACTTCAAGAGATATTTGTTGCTGATTATTGTAGTGACGAGCAGGGTAAAGAGTACATAAAATCAACTTTTGCTGATGGCTACCTTATGGACCCACACACTGCAACTTGTTTCAAAGCTTATGAGTCATGCGCAAAGAAAGATATTCCAACTGTAATCTACTCAACTGCAGAGTGGACAAAGTTCTCACCGGTAATTGCAAATGCGTTAACAGGCGAAGAGAAAGCAGAGGATATAGTAGCTCTTAAAGCTATCTCAAAAGAGGCAAATGTTGAAATCCCATCGATGATAAATGAGCTCTTTAACAAAAAAGTGGTTCATGATAGTGTTATAGAGAAAGAAGATATAGAAAAAGAGATAATTAAATTTTTATAGTCTTTAGAGCTTAAAGCTCTAAAGCTCGCTTGTATGCCTTCTCTATTGCATCTATACAAGCACTTCTCACGTTTCCATCTTCTAGTGCTCCATATCCGGCAGCAGTTGTTCCGCCAGGGCTCATAACACCGTCTTTTAATATTGCAGGGTGTACATCTTGGATTAGCTCTCCAAAACCGCCAAAAAGACCACGCATTATTGCCATAGCATCATCTCGCTTAAGACCCTGTTTTACAGCTCCATCAGCTAATGCTTCAGCTACTAAGGCTAAATATGCAGGACCACTGCCGGCAAGTGCTGTTGCTATATCTATCTCTTTCTCAGTAGCTAACCATCTAGTAGCTCCAATAGCTCCTAAAAGTTCTTCTGCCTCATCTTTAAATGCAGTATCACCAGTAAGTGTAGTCATAGAGTGTCCAACGCTTGCAGCAAGGTTTGGCATGGTCCTTACTACTGCATCTGTATTTAGGTTTGAGCGTAGTTTTTCAACTGAAGTTCCAGCTAAAACTGAATAAATTACTCTGGCTTTTCCCTTTAATTGTTTGGATACATCTTCAACATTTGCAGGTTTTACACAAAACAGTACACTCTTACCTTCCATGTTGAAACCGTTTATTAGATGTTTATCCACAGGGGTACCTAATTCCTTTTCAAACTTCTCTAATTTCTCTAAATTTCTACCGACCAGCTCAATTTTATAGTTATCTTTTAAGCCCTTTGCGATACTCAAAGCCATATTGCCATTTCCGATAAAAGTTATAGTATTCATGGTAGTCCTAATTTTTTTATGATATTATAACATTAATAAAAAGAGGGCAACAGTATGGAACAGTTTTTAAGTGAAGCGAAAGCCTCAAGTAGAGTTTTATCAACTCTAAGCGGACGCGAAAAAAATAGAATTTTATTAGAGATGGCATCGGCTCTAAGAGCTAATAGCTCAGACCTTTTAGTTGCAAATGCAAAAGATATGGCTGATGGAGAGAAGAACTCTCTCACGTCAGCTCTTATGGATAGACTTTTTTTAGATGAGGGGCGTATTGACTCAATGGCAGTGGCGATTGAAGAGATAGCAGCGCTCAAAGAGCCGGTTGGGCGTGTACTTGATGGTTGGGTTACAGAAGATGGACTTAAAATTGAGAAAGTTAGTATCGCTATCGGTGTTATCGGGATTATTTACGAGTCACGTCCAAATGTTACATCTGACACTGCGGCTCTCTGTTTTAAAAGCTCAAACGTATGTGTACTTAAAGGCGGAAAAGAGGCTGAAAACTCCAACAAGGCTATTGCAAAAGTTTTAAAAGATGTTTTAGTTGAAAATGATTTGCCGGCTTCTTTAATCTCACTTATTCCAGACTCCTCACGTGAGGGTGTAAACAAGCTTATTAAGATGGATAAGTATGTAGATTTAATTATCCCTCGTGGTGGAGCAGGGCTTATTAAACATGTGAGTGAGAATGCAACTGTAAGTGTTGTAAAGCATGATAAGGGACAGTGTCACACTTACATAGATAGAGATGCAAAAATAGACAGAGCAATAGCTATCGCCTTAAACGCAAAGGTACAGCGTCCAGGTGTCTGTAATGCTATGGAGACTCTGCTTGTTGACAGTGCGATTGTAAAAGAGACACTTCCACTCTTAAAAGAGGAGTTTGACAAGGCTCATACTGAGCTAAAGGGATGTGTAAATACTCAAAGTATTATCGAAGTACCTAAGGCAACCGATGAAGATTATGATACTGAATATCTGGCTAATATCTTAAATATAAAAGTAGTAGATGGTGTAAATGGTGCGATTGAGCATATTGTAAAATATGGCTCAGGTCATTCAGAGGCTATTATAACAGAGAGTATAACTAGTGCAGAAGAGTTCTTAAACGCAATAGATGCAGCAGCAGTCTATGTAAATGCATCGACCCGTTTTACTGATGGTGGTGCATTTGGATTTGGTGCAGAGGTAGGAATATCTACAAATAAACTTCATGCACGTGGACCTATGGGAATTGAGGGTTTGACAACATATAAGTTTAAAATCTATGGAAATGGGCAGATAAGATAATGTATAACATTGATGATTTAAGAAAAATCTCCTTTTTTGAAAACCTGGATGACAAAGAACTAAAACTACTCGCTTCATTTTCAAGAAAAAAGACATTTTCTAAGGGTGAGATAGTTTTTTATGAAAAAGATATGCCAAACTCTTTGATTCTGTTGACAGAAGGAATTTTAAAGGTTTATAAAACTGATTTAAAAAATAATGAGATTGTTCTGCACAGATTTAAGCCATTCTCTTTAATTGCTGAAATGGTTACTTTAGAAGGGATTCCATATCCTGCCTCTAGCTCTTTTGATACAGATGGAACTATTATTGAGATTGATTTTGAGAAGTTTAAAAAAGAGTTTTTTGACAATCCGGAAGTTGCTCTGAATTTCTTTAAATCATTATCTAAAAAGATAAAAAACTTAGAGGGCGTAATATCACTCAACATAGTTTTAGATTCAACTGCAAGAATAGCAAAGTATATTTGTGAAAATGAGGAAGCACTTAGTATGAAGCACTCCCAACTTGCGCAATATCTTCATATGACACCTGAAACACTATCAAGAATGTTTAAAAAACTTGTTACCTTAGAACTGGTTGAAAAGACACCGAATGGATATATCATTACAAACAGAGAGGGACTTCACGTACTTTTTGAATAAATTAGAGGGATTTTGACAATATTTGACAAACTCTTGACGAGTTGTTGATAAATGTCAATATTAAGTCTTTAAATATTTATTATAATGAACCTCAACAATTAAAAAGAGGTTCTCATTATGTCAAATATTCCAAGTGAAGCAACAAAAATAGATGTAGAGGGTGCAACGGTAGATTTTTTCGAATTAGTAAAAGATACTCAGAGCACATACTACTTTGACACTTCAGCCGAGGGACCTCCTCATCCAATGGTAAATGCAATGAGTGGCCTTAAACTTATTAAAAATACAAACAACACCTTAGTAATGATTAACCATAAAACTCCAGGTGGACTATTTGGTAAATTGGAAGCTGATGTCTCTTATGTCGTTGAAGATTTGGATGAGGAATTGGTTAAAGTTGTTTTTTCAAGTGTAGCTGGAACCGGTATTGATTCTGATTTAACACAAACTTCTTGTAGTGGCTAGCAGATAAAAAATGACACCAATCTCGCAAGATTTTGCACCTCCTTTTAAATTAATAGCACCCTTTTTTATTCTAGGGGCTCTTTTTTATCTAATATCTGCACTTTTTATATTCTCTTTCTCTACAGATGATTTATCATTTTTAAACCCTAAAGTTTTAGGTTTTGTACATCTGTTTTTACTCGGTTTTGTAATGATGATAATCTTTGGAGCAATGGCACAGCTTGTCCCTGTTGTCCTTGAAGTAGGGCATTTTGGGGTTGAACTGTTTTATGCTATTTGGCCTCTGCTTCTCATAGGAACTATCTTGATGATATTTGGGTTTTTATACTCTCCTGCACTGCTTCCTTATGGCGGGCTGATAGTCCTTATATCCATGATGATTTTTGTTATGGAAATTTTCCTTACAATTTTTAAGGTTGAGAAATTAAACCTTATTATGAGCAGTGTTTTAATCTCAAATACATTTCTCTTTTTTGGCATCATTTTTGGGTTGCTTATGGCACTCGTCTATGCCGGAACTATCACTTTAGACATCACAGCACTGCTTCACGGACATGTATATCTGGTAATAGGCGGATATATTATGATAACTATTATGGGGCTCTCTATTGTACTTGTACCTATGTTTACACTCTCTCACGGCTTCTCTATGCTCCCTTTAAAAATTTCTGTTTCTCTAATGAGTCTCGGTGTTGTCTTAGTGGTTCTCGGCTCACTTTTTCATACAGAAATACTAGAGTATATAGGATATGCATCCTCTATCATATCTTTGGGATTTTATTTTTACATCATATATATTATATATGTAACTAGACCTAGAAAAGAGAATGATGTTTATGTGATATCGATGATGTTCTCGTACATCTCAATGCTAATAGCTATTATTATTGGAATACTCTATTTTGTAACAAATAAGGAGGAGTTTTTATTAGCTTCCGGGTGGATGCTTTTTTATGGATTTTTCTCATTTTTAATTACTGGACACATATATAAAATAATTCCATTTCTTGTATGGTTTGAGAGATTTTCTCCGCTTGTCGGAAAAGAGAAAGTTCCTATGCTTGCCGATATGGTTCCATATAAAAGCTCACAAGCACAGTTCATATTTAGTGCGATAGGTGTTGTTTTAGTAGCCGCCGCAATAGCTACTAAAACAGATATTCTAATAAATGCAGGAGCCTCGTTTTTAGTAGTTGGTGCTGTTGCATTTATTAGAAGTGTCCATTATATGATCTACTTTAAATAACTTTCTAAATACGAAAATTATAATATCTGCGTTTGATGAGAAAGAGATACTCTTTAAAGCAATAAAGTTTGGAATATATAGATAAAAGCTTACTCTTACAATTAAAGAAAAATAAGTCACATTATTGGTATAATGATGAGCAGAAGGAATATAGAGTATCATATGAATGACATCCAATTTGAGGATATGGTCATGGTAATGCAAAAGCTTGGGGAAATAAAGTGACAGATGTTAAAGAGCTAAAAAAACTGTGTCAAGATCTTACTGTTCTTTATGTCGAAGATGATCAATCAATCCGAGGTGTAATGGCACAGTATTTAGAAAAGTTTTTTTTAACTGTTGTAAGTGCTTGTGATGGGATAGAGGGCTTAGAGGCTTTTAAAAATACTCAATCTGATATCGTGATTACAGACCTCTCTATGCCAAACATGGGTGGTTTGGAGATGCTACAGCATATTAAACGGATTAATGAAGATCAAGCTGTTTTAATCACAACTGCGCATAATGAACCTGAATATATGATGGGTGCAATTAAATCGGGGGTAGATGGTTATATAATGAAGCCATTTGATTTTATGCAGTTAAATCATGAACTCTATAAGCTTACACTTAGATTGAAGAAGTTTAAAGAGAATGAAGAGTATAAACTTTATCTAAAAGAGATGGTTGAAAAAAAAACATCTGAGATAGTTCATCTTATGGATGTACAAAAAAATAACTACGACAAAACACTCTATCTAATGGTAGACATGATAGAACAGAGAGATACTTACACGGCTGGACACTCTAAAAGAGTTGCTGAGTATTCTAAACTTATAGCACAAGAGATGGGCTTCCCTAATGAAGAGTGTGAGTTGATCTATGAGGCTGGAATACTTCATGATATAGGCAAGATAGCTACTCCTGATGCAGTATTATTAAACCCTAAAACTCTTAAGGATATAGAGTATAAGCTTATTGAGGAGCATGTCGAGATAAGTTTTCAGTTGCTTGAAGATGTACCAATGTTTAAATCATTTTCAGAGATAGTTCACTCTCACCATGAGAGATATGATGGCACGGGCTATCCAAAAGGCTTAAAGGGTGATGAAATAGCGCCTCTTGCCCATATTATGATTGTTGCAGATGCCTTTGACGCAATGACGACAAATCGAATCTATAAGTCCAGAAAAACTGTTGCAGAGGCAATAGAAGAGATAGCAGAACTTAGCGGAAAACAGTTTCATCCTGAAGTAGTTTCAAAGGCTGTTACAGCCCTTAAAAATGTTGTGATTGATGAAAACATATCTCAGCTTCCAAGGACTAAGCTAGAGCAGGAGAGGTTTGCTTACTTTTATAAAGATACTCTGAGTGAAGCCTATAACCAAAACTATTTAGATGTCGTACTTTTAAAAAACAGCTTTGAAATAGAGTATAAGTATATGGAGGTTTTCTCTATCAAAAATTTTTCAGCTTATAACAGAGAGTATGGTTGGGAAGCAGGAGATATATTTTTAACAGAGTTTACACATATATTAAGTGAAAATTGTAAAGATTCTTTACTCTTTAGAGTCTTTGGAGATGATTTTGTTCTACTGAGCAAGGATAGTTTTATGCTAGAGAGAGTTATTTCTCTTTTGGATGACCTTATAGGGGAACTGGACATACAATACACAGTACAAGATGTAGACTTGAGTTCAAATAATATAGATAAAGTTTCTGATATAGAGATGCTTCAAGTTGAGTAATATCAACTTGTACTTGAATTAAAACAGCTATACTTCTTTTAGAACAATCAAGGAAATTTTATGTATTCAAAAGAAGAACTCTTTTCAGCTATCTCAACTGTAATCGACCCAGAGGTTGGTTTTAACCTTGTAGAGATGGGACTTATATATGATGCTGTATGTGATGCTGATGGAAATGCTAAAGTAACCATGACTCTCTCTACAAAAGCTTGTCCTATGCATCAGCTTATTCAGCAGTGGGTTAAAGAGGCAGTTGAAAAAATGGCTGATATTAAAGAGGTTGAAGTTGAAGTCGTATGGGAACCTGTATGGAATATTTCAATGGCTGATGAGAATGTTAAAAAAGCTCTTGGTGGAGCATAAGTAAAGTATAAAAGAGAGTTACTTATACTCTTTTATATCTTTGATTAGGTTGTCGAGGCTTGTTTTATACTGATCCACAAGAGTTAGATAACTTTTTTCTGTTGTATCGTTAAGTGAAGCTTTGATGATTTGTGAGATATCATTCAGATTTTTAGCACCGATATTTGCCGTGAGACCAACAAGGTCTAGAAGTAGTCTATCTGCAGCTTTAAGGTCTCCGCTTCTTAGTAAGTCCCCTAGCTCCTGAGTAGAGTTTTCATAAGTTGCAACAAACTCATTTAAAATCTCATGATAGAACTCTTCATCTCCGCCACACACATCTAAACCTTGGTCTCCATCTAGCTCTTTTGTCATATATATAGTTATATACTCATCATCGTCTTCTTTGGTTTTAGAGTCAGTTCCTGTATATGCATACATTATGTCGTAAAGAGCTTCCATTCTTAGTGGTTTTTCAAGATGTTCACTCATTCCGGCTTCTGTCATCTTTTTGATATCATCAGCAGCTGTATCACCACTTAGAGCTACTACTAAGATATGGTCATAGTCAGGGTTGGCTCTAATCTGCCTTGTAGCTTCAAAACCGTCTACTCTAGGCATATGAGCATCCATAAGAACGAGTAAAAAATCACTATCTTTTTCTGTCTTTGGTGTTTGTACTTTACATGTGTAATGTTTTTTCTGCTTTTCTTCTTCTTGTCGTGCCTGTTCTGCTTCGGCCAGCAGAAACAGGGTCAGGCCAAGATTGTGTTTGGCATCGGCATGCTCTCCATCGCGCTTTAGTACTTGCCTGTAAGCTTCAGCAGCGGCATCCAGGTTGCCTTGTTCACGGTGCAGCACGCTGATTTGCGTATACACGTCCTCCGTTCCCTGGGGCATGGGTTCGCCGTGCTCCGTCGCAAGCAACAATC
>JBDLHW010000085.1:0-7947 GCA_039715155.1 Campylobacterota bacterium
TAATTCGCTGAGTCTAGTGTCTATGACATTCTCTATTGATTCTAGCATATCATCACTTAGGGATGAGCTTTGCATATGAGCTGCAAGTGTCCCATTACAGGCAGTAGAGTTTACTATTTTTATAACTGCTGATTTCATTTTAAGTGAGAAAGGCTCACGTAGGCCATCAAGTGCCGCTTCACCTCCAAACATTCCAAGCATACCGCCAAAAGATGACTCCATTACTGTTTTACTCAGTGCATCAAAAGCAGGTGTGAAGTCAGTCTCCTCAATGATAGGTTCCAGGTTTATCTTCTTCTCTTCATCTTCAAAAAACTGCTCTAGCTGCTCACGTGTGAAAAACTCACTCATCATAAGGTTTTTAATAGCCTCTTTAAAAGACTCAAAACGAGCAGGAATCACACCCGAACCGTAAAGAAATGGAACTTTTTCAAAGAGCATATGAATAGCAAGAAGATTAGTGAGAGCTCCTGAGAGTGCAAAAAGTCCAGTGAAAAGTAAAAGAGATGAGTACTCACTCTCTAGAAACGATAAAGCGACTAAAAGTGAGGCAATAGTGTTTGTTATAAAGCTTTTATTCAGTGTCAAAAGATATCCTTTGTTTTAAAGCCAAATTATACTCAAATGCTATAAAGGTACTTTTATAAGAGTTGTTTTTTTGATATCAGAGCTTTTATGAGAGACTCTCTTATAGATTGGTAGGCATCCTTATTTTGAGTTATGATGAGCTGCTCTCTTTTTAGTTGTCTATTCACTGAGTCAATCTCTTTTTGCATATGGGTGTATTGACTTAGAGTACCTTTGTCAACACTCTCTTCTGCTAACTCCTTTTTACCCTGAAGTAGAGTATTTAGCATCTCTTTAAGAGAATGAATCTCTTTTTTCATCTCGCTTTTTTCATCTTCATTACTTGTTTGATTCAGTATATCTACATATCTCTCTGTCTTTTTATTATAGATTGTTATATCATTATCAAAACTCTGTCTTTTTTGAATTTGGGCGCTCTGATACTCAAGAGGGGTAAGGTTGCCTATATATAATTTTTTTACCTGCGCATTTAACATTTGGTTCTCTTGCTGCAGGTTTTTGATCACTTTTTTACTTTTGATATATATCTTAGTGATAGAGAGCATTGAGCCGACATTCCATCGTAATCCCTCTTTAGACTCTAGAGATGGAACTTTATATTTTTTGTTACTAACAACGATAATGTCTTGAGAGTAGTATTTTAAAAAGTTAATAATACTCTTGTTGCCTATTGCAATTTCATCCAGGAGTAGATCTGCTATATGCTCAAAGACCTCTTTAAAATGGATTCTAAAAATATAACCTGCAAAACCTGTAAAGAAGCCGTCGCTATCATCATATATTTCAACTAAGCGCCTAAATGTAATAGTATGTATGTATGAAAATACATTTTTCTCATATATCTCGTTGGTGATTTTTTCAGATGTTAGATAACTCCTTACAAACTCTTTAGCAACTCCGACAAAGAAGTTTTTGTTTTCATCCTCGGCAAAAAACTCATCATAAAAATCTTCGAGTTCCTCCTCTTCAATCCCGTTATATCTGTTTGCAATGGTGTTTTTATCTTTCTCATCTACTTGATGTTTTTTTGTTTTCTCAAATAGTTTAATGAAAAACTCACCATTCTTACTTATGACAATATCATTACCGGATAGTTCAAAGCCTCTCTTGATACCTTGCTTTGCAACCTCTTTGAACTCCTCTTCCTTAAGACCAAAAGTTGATATGAGAGCGTTTATTTCATTCACGATTACTTTAGGAATCAGTATCTGGTTATCATGACCTCTGTAGTCATACTCAACCAAGTCATTGTTAGATTCAATAATTTCTATAATAGAGTCGAGATTTGCACTGCTTATATTTACTGACATGAACTTCTTTTAATTGATTTTTTATATTCTAACCTAAAGATGATAAATTATCTTAAAAAAGTTCAATATATCAACTATTTAACATAATAATTTGATAAATATGATAAAACTTATTGAGTATTTTAATGTTGATTTTATCTGAGAAATAAAAGATAAAGAACTCCCCAGAGTAAAAAGACAACAAGAGCTATAGCTCCAAAGAGAAGTATAACCCTGGTTGTAAAATAGAAGAGAAATTTTAAAAAGCCCATCATCTGACTGACATAAGTTCTATATCTCTCTGCTTCGCAAATATGATTCCATCTCTAATGTTTACAACATTATAGTGTAGCTGTTTAGATAAAAAATCAGCTATTATCATTGTTCGGCTTCCTGTTCTGCAGATAAGAGCAAACTGTTTAGTTGTATCTACTTTTGCATTTAGTTCCGTTAAAAATGCATTTACATCATAACCGCCCTGTTCATTAAAAAACATAATCGGGATAGAGTTTTTTACGATACCCGTCTCTTTCCATTCACCTGGTGTTCTAATGTCGACGATTGGTATTTTAGAGTCTATAATTTTTTGTGAAAGATATTCATGTTTTAGTTCGGCCATTAAAGTTGACGTCAAAATTAGCAGTGTTAAAAATATTTTTTTCAATTGTTACCTCAAATTGTAATATATGTGTATAATTATATCTATAATATGTTAAATGGGATTGTAAGTCCTTAGTCATGATTAACCATAACTTCAGAAGCTTAAAAAGAGGGCTAATGCAAGGCGAAGATTTGAAGAAGCTATAAATAGCTTCAAGGATTTTCAACGAAGCAGTAGCCCTCTTTTTAAACTTCCCTTCGGGCGATAAGTAAATAGCCCTACTGCGTCGTTAGATTTATTTGAATTAGTTAAAACTAGTCCTACATAAACCTGCCTAGCACTAGAACTATTTACTTGTCGCTGAAGCTATGGTTAATCATGACTAAGGACTTGCATGGCAGCATCACAAAAAGCAGTGGATAACGCTAATAGACTGCGTTATATCAGGGCACTTGAAAGATTTCACAAGGGTATGGTTTCCTACCTGATGAATACAGAAGAGTTGACTCAAAAAGGCTTTGATAAGAAGATAGATAACTCTCTAAAACTTTTAAATAGAACAGAGGAAATGGCTCTCTATAAGGGTGAGCTTCAAGATCTGCAAAAACTTGTGAAAAAGATGATATCCTATAAAGAGAGTGATGAGGATATTGAAAACATCAAAGAGGAGCTTCTTTACAGCTCAAACCAGCTAGACAAAAGTAAGAATGCCAAGCGATATAAAAAAGATAAGCATGTTAACTCCAAATACGATGATTGGGACTAATGGCTAGAATACTCTTAGTTGAGGACGACCTAATCCTCTCTGAAACCTTAAGTGAGCTTCTTCAAGTACAGGGTTATGATATTACTTTGGCTTCAAGTGGGAATGAAGCACTGCAAATCACTTATGAGAAGAGTTTTGAGATTATGCTTTTTGATGTAAATATTGGAGATTTTGATGGTTTTGAACTGCTTCAAACCCTCAGAGAATCCGGAAACTCTATCCCTTGTATATTTTTAACCTCTTTAAATGACATAGCATCACTCTCACGCGGGTTTGAAGTTGGAGCAGATGATTATCTGAAAAAACCATTTGACTTTGATGAGTTATTGGTAAGAATCCAGGCGATACTGAGAAAATCTTTTGCTTCCAAGGAGAATGAGATAAAGTATGGAGATTTACTCTATAAGATAAGCAACAATGAACTACTCAAAGATAATGAACTTATACCTTTTGCACCACTTGAATCTAAACTGCTCTCACTCTTTTTTAAAAGGATAAATGAGACGATAACAAAGCAGGAGCTGCTTTATGAACTTGACAATGTAAATGAGTCCAGTGAGGGGGCTCTGCGCGTTTATATAACAAAACTTAGAAAGTCCGGATTAGAGATACAGACTATTAAAGGGACGGGATACAGACTTGTTAAAGCATGAAAAGAAAGCCTTTTGGAAGTTCTTTAGTACATACTTCGGCAGTGTTGCTCTATTAATCTTAGCATCGGGATACTTCTACTTTGAAGAACAGAAAAAGACAATGATAGAAAAAGAGCACTTCTCAATGATTGAGTACGTGAGACAGATAAAAATGAAGCAGGTAGCAAGTAGTCCTGAACATATAAAACATGAAGTAGTTCCTATAGAGATAGAAAACTTTAATATGAATAATTTTGAGATACAAGAGGCAAAGTTTTTAAAATATATGCCCTTTAATTGGGAGGGCGGATATATCCTTGTAACAAAAGATAAAATTCATTATGAAGAGATAATTTTTCAGATTAAAGTCTATATTATCTTAATACAGCTCTTGTTGCTTATTCTCTTTGCAACACTGAGTTACTTCTTGTCAGTACGAGCACTGAAACCGATGCAAGAGGCTGTTACAAAGTTAGATAATTTTTCAAAAGATTTGATACACGATCTAAATACACCAATTACTTCCATACTTTTAAATATGAAGCTTCTGGATGCAAGGAGTGAGTTTAAAGATAACAAGCCGCTTCTTAGAATTAAACGAAGCGTAGAGGATATAGGTGAACTCCATAACAACTTAACTGTTTTACTCCAAGAGGAGACAATGATTATTCAAGAAGAGAATCTATTTGAGATTATAAATGAAGTGATTTTAACACATAAAAAAATCTATAAAGAGATTAGTTTTGAAGTAAAAGAGCTCGAATTTTTTGCAAAAATAAATAGAGATGCGTTTAAACAGGTGATTGTAAATATTATTTCTAACGCATGTAAATATAACAAACAAGATGGTTTTATAAAGATTTATACTAAAGGCAGAGTACTTTATATAGAAGATAGTGGAGTGGGTATACAAAACCCTCAAAATATTTTTCAACGCTCATATAAGGAGCATACAAGTGGCTACGGAATAGGCTTGGATATAGTTAAGAGATTATGTGATGTTATGGAGACGGAGGTTCATGTAGCATCAACTCTTGAAGTTGGTACTACAATATCTCTGAAATTTAAAGATTAACTCTCTTTGGACTCACTAAGCATATTGTCCATTAGTGTAAATAACTCATGGGAAGCATTTTCCATATCATTAAAGTTTTGAATTATTTTCTCTGCATGAAGGAGTAAGTTTTCACTCTCATGTTTTTCTAAATAATCAAGATTCTCATTTGCATTGTTGTGTACAGTTGCGTGTGGAGCTGCTATTTTTGAATATGACGGAGTATAAGAGAATCTACGTTTTCCTTCTCCATCGTACCATTTTCCTAAACGACACTCATGTGGCGTTGAAGTTGGTAGTATTTTATCAAGCGATATTATAGAGTTATATGCACGTGATTTGTATAGAATATGATCTATTTTTGCCAGAACAACAAATACACTGTTTTCCATTCCATAAGAGTAGTCAACAATTTTACCTGAGTTATCACTAAGGCCCACAAGAGTACTCTCAAAGCTATTTATTTTCTCAGTAGAAGAGTCAACTGTGATTTTCATAGCATCAGAGCTTGTTTGAATATCATTCATATCTTGTTGCAGAGATTTGATTGATACAGAGATCTCACCAGTAGCTTTATGAGTGCGTTCAGCAAGTTTTCTTACTTCATCAGCAACAACTGCAAAACCACGTCCATGTTCACCTGCACGTGCTGCTTCAATGGCTGCGTTTAGAGCAAGAAGATTTGTCTGGTCTGCTATATCTGTAATGAGCTCAATTACAGAAGTAATGTTATTTGTCTGATTTGTAAGTTCAACAATACTATGATTATTAGTATTAACCTGTTCATTAAGTGCATTTAATTCAGATACAATTTCGTTAACAGTTTCACTCGAGTCATTTGCCAGCTCAGATGCTGATTTAGTTGCTGATGTAATTGTTTTTAAATCCTCTATATTAGAGTTTAAATCATCTTGAATAAGTGAGAGAGATTCTGAAACACCAATACTTGATGTGCTGATTTTTGCATTGAAAATATCTCTCTGCGCTTTTGTATGTTGAGTCTGCATAAACTCTATACTTTTTGCAACATTTTGTATAGCAATAACAAACTCTCCATCCATACCCCTATGAGATATTTGGTGGGTGAATGTACCTTGTGAGGCATCAGTGATTGTTTCATTGATTTCACGAATAAGTGTCTGGATATGTCCTAGAAGTTTTGCAAGCTCCGCTCCCAAGATACCAAGTTCTGTAGAGTCATTACACTCATCACATTTATGAGAAAAATCACCTTTAGCAGAGTAACTTATAAGTTTTGTAAAGTTTGAAATCCCGCTAGTGATAGACTTTCTAAGCATAGTAGCTAGGATTAGTACAATAATACCAACAAAAATACCTGCTATAAGAACTAAGGTTTTGTAAAAATTTATATCTGCAGCCAGTTGGTTTGAATCATCTTCTAGTTCTGCTTTTTTAAACTTCACAAACTTTTTGAATGCAGCTCTTGAGGCATTGGCAAAAGGTGTTAGGTCTGTTTTATATTTTGTATAGATTTGAGATTTTGAGTTTTGTATATCGTCGAGAGTCAGTGACTTCATCATAGCCATAGAGTTGTCTAAAAAGAGCATAGTTGAGCTTTTAGCATCTTTTACCATAGGAAGTGAGTCATCATTCTTCATCATTTTTTCTAAAGATGTGAAAGTACTTCTAATCTTTTCTATAGAATCATTCAGTTTAGATATATTCTTAGTATAGTCACCACCAAGGATAATATCTCTTGTTGTTCTACTGACATAGTTTAGGTTTTTCTCTATCTCAACTGTTTTGAGTGCCCCTTCCATAGAGTTTTTATGTAAGTGTTCGTATTCGGTCTCAATATTGCTAAAAGATAAAAATACAAATATGGTTGCTGAAAATACAGCGACACTAACCATTAAGATGAAGTAGTTCATCTTTTTCTCAATGCTTAAATGTTTAAACATGCAGTTCCCTTTTGATATAAATATTTATTATTCTAGCATAGGGATTAGGAAGCTTAAATTAAAAAACCAGAAACATCACACTATTTTGATAGTTATGTGATGTTTTTACACTAAAAACTGTATGTAATGTCTACGAAAACTCTATCGTTGTCACTAATTGCTTTTGTAAAGGGCTTATCACCATCGATATACTCGACTATACCAAAGTTAGCTACTAGCGCGTCCATAACATCATACTCAACCCAAACTCTCGCAAAACCGCCATACTCCCATGAAGAACCAAACATACTCACAAGAGCGGTTGCATTTATAGAGTCATTTTCAAATGAGCGAGTTGCACGTATAGCAGTTTGAACTTCATTTTGGTCTACATAGTCAGGTCTTGGTACCAGGTCATTCATCTGCTCTTCATAATTAAAGATATGTCTGTTTGCCAGCTCTAAAGATAAAACTGTATCTTTAATACCCATATAGTCAAATCCAACTAAAGCATCAAGTCGGTTTTTTTCATCAGTTGTTGAGTTATATTTTACTCCATTTAAATAGGCTATTTCACTTTTTATAAGCCAGCTTCCGGTTGCTATATTTATTGCAGAACCAAGCATCTTGACTTTGCTAACTTCACGTTTAGCAGTAGCAGGGTTTATGTGCCATTTTTGACTAAGTACATCAGCAGCATAAAAAGACAAATCCCATCCTGAAAAAACACCGTTGGCAGCAAATGCGCAGTGTATATTATCCCATGAACTCTCAGGTGTCACAAGTTCCATAAATGGTTCTGGTGCGATAGGGAAAATATTATCAACCGGGAAAAACTCACTTCTTGGAGGAGCCTCAAGCATAACTCTACTCTCACTAATAGCCATCGCAGAGAAGTTCCACTGACCAATATAGTAATCAAACTTGGCCATACCGACACTCAATCTTAAATCTTCAATATCAGTTATACCTGGAAGACGATTATCAAGTGGATTTATTACATCTGTAATCCTGATACTATCAGACTTCCCCCAAACAACAATCTGGCGACCGACTTTGAGGTCGATATCATTCGTCAAACGACCTTGAATATAGGCATCTGTTAACATTAGTTGC
>JBDLHW010000086.1:0-7923 GCA_039715155.1 Campylobacterota bacterium
ACAAATGCCCATGACATAAGTGCTACAAAAATAGGAACATATTTTTTAGCGGAAGCGACCTTGTCATCTTTAAAGACTATAGATTTTTTGATGGCAAAAAGGAAAGCGGCAGCGATAACACCACCAAGAACAGGTGAAATAACCCATGAAGCGGCGATTTTACCCATTGTAGTCCATGATACAATGCTAAAACCGGCTGCAGCGATACCGGCACCCATTACACCACCGACAATAGAGTGTGTTGTAGAGACAGGAGCTTTCATCATAGTGGCAAAGTTAAGCCATAGCGCAGCTGCTAGAAGAGCTGCCATCATTGCCCAGATAAAAGGATCGGCATTCCCGCCAAATGCAGAGATATCGATAATCCCTTTTTTAATCGTTTTCACAACTTCACCACCGGCAATAATCGCACCGGCAGCTTCAAAAATAGCAGCGATAATAATCGCAGTTGTCAGTGTCATAGCTTTTGAACCCACAGCTGGACCAACATTGTTTGCAACGTCATTTGCACCAATATTCATAGCCATATATGCACCGATAAGTGCTGCTACTGCAAGGAACATATTGTTAGGAATTCCACCATTACTTAAACAGCTGTATGTAAGAACCGCTATCATAAAAAATAGAGCAAATCCTAACCTTGTTAGGTCTGTTCCACTCTTTTTAAGTGCCTCTTGTTCGAGTTTCTTCATTGTTTGAATTTCCATGCTTACCCCGCAGTAAATTAATTATGAGATTATACTCTTTGTTTAATTATAGAATTATTACAATATGATTACATTACTTTTTTATATATGCTTTTATTATCTCTTGACGCTGTAGGGGTCTATCTCCACCGCTTCTTCCGCTAGTAGCTATATTATTTAATTTTTGTATAGCTACCATTGATGCAACAGTAGCTTGACCAAAGATAGTATGGTATCCATTTAGCCAAGGCGTCTTGGCAGTAGTTATAAAAAACTGACTTCCATTTGTCTGTGGGCCAGCATTTGCCATGGCTAATATACCCACTCTGTCAAAAGTTTTTGATTTGAACTCATCCTTAAAAGGTTTTTTCCAGATACTCTCACCGCCACGACCGCTCTCAGTAGGGTCTCCACCTTGAATCATAAAGTTTTTAATTATTCTATGAAAGGCAATACCGTTATAGTAACCATTTTTTACGTGAGTAGTAAAGTTCTCAACTGCAAGGGGAGCAACATCAGGATAGAGTTCAAGCTCGATATTTCCTTGAGTTGTCTCTAGTATCACACGTGGGTTTTCACCAGCAAACAGATTAACTGATAACAGCAGCATAGCTGATAGTAGTAAGTTTTTTATCATTATTCTTCCTCTTCAAAATTTAAACATACTGAGTTGATGCAGTATCTCATTCCAGTTGGCTCA
Source organism: Campylobacterota bacterium (assembly GCA_039715155.1). Classification (GTDB taxonomy): domain Bacteria; phylum Campylobacterota; class Campylobacteria; order Campylobacterales; family Sulfurimonadaceae; genus Sulfurimonas. Next base: position 1,387 of record JBDLHW010000086.1, read on the forward strand.
GGACCATCAGGGAACAGGTGCCCTAAGTGAGCATCACAGTTAGAGCATACAACTTCTGTACGAATCATACCGTGAGAACTGTCTTTTATCTCAGTTACAGAGCCCTCTACTGCTTCGTAGTAGCTTGGCCAACCAGTTCCTGAGTCAAACTTTGCTTCAGACTCAAAGAGAGCTGCATCACAACAGACACAGTTATAAGTTCCACTATCTTTGTTGTCGTAATATTTTCCAGAAAAGGGCGCTTCAGTTCCATGTTGTCTACATACGTAAAATGCTTCAGGTGAGAGTTTCTTCTTCCACTCCGCCTCGCTTATAGTCAGGTTCATATTTTTTCCTTAGATCTTCAATCTCTGGGCACTCATCTTCATAGATAATGTCAACACTGTTTTTAGCAATACTTAAAGCATACTCTATTTCACTTTGTGAAGTAAAACAGAGATCAAGTAGAATCAGATGCTCAGCCTGTATGGCATTTGTATCACGATATGTCAGTAGCATCAGAGAATCAAAGTTTTGATTTATTAGGTTCTCAGAACTATCCAATAAAAGTGCTTTATCTTTAATAAAGAATTCTAAATCATCATTTAATTTTTCTTTACTTAAGCTGTTGCTGACAACAATAATATCTTTTGCATCTGAATCCTGTAGTAGTTTAGAGATTAGTTGAAGCGCTTTTGCATGTTGGTTTGCTTTGTGAAAAAAGATTTCTGCACTCTTCTCTTTCAACTCGTTTTGAAACACAAAACGTGCTTCTTTAAGCTCAGAATTTACAAGAACCAGAGCAGATTTACTCTGAATATGGATAAGATATTCAATAAAGTTCTCAGGCATTAGATTTGAATCATCACAGAGTATTAAATCAGCCGCATTAAAACTTTTTTTCATGAGGGATTCATCTATTACTACATTTCCGACTATTGTCTCTCTTCTGAGTTTTTTTAGCTGCATATTGATTAAGTCAATAGGTGTGATAATTCTTATAGATGTTAAATCAATTTCAACTATTGCATGTTCTACAATATCTAAAAGTTTTTTCTTGAGTATATCACATGCTAAAAGAGTCGGTTTGATGATAATAAATTTTTTATCTGGATCTTTTAACTTTTCTGAAATCACTTTGAGTAAAAGGACACTGCTTTTATCACTGTTTGTAGGCGCACTCAGTACTTCTAGCCCAGATATTTCAGAGTCAATAAATTCAACCTGTTCATCCGTACACAGTTTTAAGGAGAGGTCATCCTTAACGATTGTATGCTGAATTAAAAGATTTCCAATGATATTGTCTTTAGATGGAAGTGGCTCCTCTGAAATTTCACAATACTCAAGTTTCTGAATTATCTCATTCTCTTCAGAATCACTGAAAATCACTCTATCCTTTGGCAGTAACTCTTTGAATGATTCATCTAAATGCTCATACTCATCAGCATTTAGATTTTCCATTAAAAGATAGTTAAATATTGGTACAGAGTCGTGATGTGTTATCTCATTAAACTTTTTATCTATGATATTTTGAGTGTTTTGATAAGAGAGTGTATCTTTGGAAGCACTCTGATTTTGGGCTTTTTCAATTTTAGAGTTTTTCAGATCATCATAGGACCAATCTTTTCGCTCAAAAAGGTATATTCCACGTCTTATATCTAACAGCATAAGAGGAATTAGGTAACTTTTTGTGTGGTGGTATATTGTTATATCTTTATAGAGAGTGAGTTCACTAAATTCAGTAATAGATTTTAGTTTTTTAACAAGTATTGAGTCTGGAATTGTGAGTGATTTGCTCTTTTTTTTAAAGAGTGAAGTGAGAAAAGGTATGCTCATACGTTAAGATTAGATATTGCCACTGCAGTGACAATATCTGAATGATTATTTACCAGCTGCAACGCGGTCTTTTAGACCTTTACCAGCTTTAAATTTAGGAACCATTTTATCTTGAGTAGTATAAGTTTTGTTAGTACCAGGTACTTTTCCGCTTTTACCTTTTTGTAATGCAGCAGCAAAGCTACCAAAACCAACTAAAGAAACATCTTCTTTCTTTACTAGTGCTGAAGTAACAGCTTCTGTAAATGCTTTGATTGCAGCTTCTGCTTCAACTTTAGTTTTGTAGTTACCACTTGCTTGTACTAATTCAACGAATTGCGCTTTATTCATGAGATTTACCCTTGGATTAAAATATTTCCGAACCTCCGTGGCAAAGTGCTTTGCCCCCGAAATGATTCAGCTAGAGATACTTTATAATTTATTTGCTTAAATTTTTCTTCTTTTTGCTTAAATTTACTAAATAATGTGATAATTTTGTTTCTTTTAGTCCATATTTAGCCCGTTTTAAGAGGTTTGAGAAATTTATAGTAGAGTCATGGTTCATAATCAAAGATGATATTTCTTTGATTTTTTGGTATTTATCGCCATGTGAATGTATCGATAAGAAAACATCTTCGAGTCCATCTCTCTCTTCTTTAGTAAGTGCGCTCATATATCTAATCCTCTAGTCTATTTATTTTTCTAACGGCTCTTATGATCTCTTCATCATCTAGTTTTCCTAACATGCTCATCACAACTGCTGCGGCTTGTGGTTTTGCACGGCCAAGCTTCCAGTCTTGATATGTACGCATAGAGATCCCAAGAGAATTGGCCATATCTTTTAGGGATATCTTCTTGCCATTATTTTGAGACTCTAAAGAGTTATGAAGGATATTAAACAGATCATCAATTTGCATAGAAGAAAGTATACGGGTTAAATACTTAAATATACATTTAATATAGTGTAAATACTTATAAAACGTGTTCAAAAGTATATATTATGTTTTAATCATATTAAAAATATACTATTTTATACAATATATTTATTTTAGTATACGGTTTTCCGTATAAAATTTAGACTATTTTATTGATATTAAATAAAGCTCAAATTTTAGGGATTACTCTTCGTTTAGGGAGATTGACTTGTCTGTAGGGGTTAAAGTGATTTTATCTTCTTCTACCTCAAGATAAAAAGGTGTGTAGGCTAAAGCATCAGTTTTAAACTTGATTTCATTTTCATCATCGATGACAAAAACTATATTATTTAGACCACTAAAGGGTTTTTCTATAGATATTTTTGCATCCATATGTGAAGTTTCTATAATGTTTTGCTCACTTTTTAAGTTCTCTATCTCTTTTTTTATGTGAGGAACTTTTGTCTGGCTATGTCTCTGGGCCTCTTCAAGCTTAAATTTTAGGTTTTCTATATCTGCGTTTATAAGATTGATTTTTGAGTTGAGTATCGGTATGTCTCTATAGTTGATTTTAAAGAGGTTGTCTTCCCCGCTTACAAGTTTAACTGTAATCGAGTTAGATGCGTAGACTTTAAGATTGCTTTTTACCAACCCTATAGTTACATCTTGAGCATATATAGAGCCGCCAAGGCATGCTTCTATATCTACTTTTGAAGCGTGGATTTCCCCACCTTCAAGAAGTTTAACCTTTGCTTCATGGCACCTTAGTGTTCCTTTATGTCTATTTACTTCTGCATATTTGGCAAACTGCTTAGAATTTTGATGTGTTGCCCCATCTATTTTAAGGTTTATAGCCTCTAGTGTACTTTTAGCTCCAACATGACCATTGATATGAACAGTTTCTGAAATCAGCTCAACACCCTCTCCGACACTATCTCTGGTCGTATCATTTTGAGATACCATAACTTCAATATTGTTCTCTTCTTCTGAAGCTAAAGATGTCTGATTTCTTGATATCTTAGACATCCTGATTTTGTTATCTACACTGAGACTGTTTCCATCAAAGTGGACATAACCTCTTTTACTGCTTTTATAGAGTTTTGATTTTTCATTCTCTTGGATGGTTATACTTTCCCTGTCGATTGTAGCTTCCAAGTCATCACTGTTATTTGCTGAATCAGCATTGACTTCTTTGCCGTATGCATCTAAACCGTTTTTCCCAAAGACAGGTTTTATATACTCAATAAGCAGTTCATTTTCTTCTACTTCAATAATCTGGTTTTGGTTATCTTTTTCTTTAAACCAGTAGACCAACTTGCTCTCTCTGGTAACAACTGCAGATATACCATTGAAAAGAGGAATACGAATGTTCTTAGTGAATTTACCCGCATAGATATGCTTTACAAATGCCTTTAGGTTTTTTTTCATCTCTTCATCAAAGATATTAATTAAGATAGAGTTTGATGCTTTTATTTTATTTAATTCTGTATATAAAAGAAGTAACATATCTTTAGGTGCATATTTTTTATATGGAATCTTTGAATCACTCTTGAGAATGATTTTAGGGTGTGTGGCATTATCGCCTAGTACTATCTCATAGTTTAGTTTTAAGCTATTGGACTTTAATTTTTTTGCAGTAATTGTATAGACTTGATTAAATTCAATATGTTCATTTAAAACCCTGTCTGTGTCTGTATATTGACTCAAAACATCTTTAGCAATGAGTGTAAACTCACCAGTCGAACTCTCTTTAACATAGGTGTCAACCCTGTTTATACTAATAGTACACTCTTCTAATGTAGTGAGATTATCTGCGGCATAAATAGCCATAGATTTTTGAATATTTTTTGTTTTTATGACTTTTTTTTCTGTCTCACCCATCTATGTCCCTAGTATTCCAGTAAGTCGCTATAGTCATACTTTGAGAAATCCAGGTAGAGTCTGCCATTTTGTTTAATCACTCTGATGTCACTTCCATAAACGGCTAAAAATCTTTTTTTGATTACTTTCTTCTGATAAGACTCTAAATCAAGTGTTTTTAAATACTCCTTAAGTTCTACTAGTTCACTTTTTTTACCACTCTTTTTTATCTCTTTTTTATCTAAAGTTTCAACTTCATGAATTGTTTGTGTCTGTTCAGCTATGAGTTTTGTATTTATCAGCTCAAGTATATTTTTCAACTGCTCATCTTTAGCGCTGTAAACTTGTTCTATTTTACTCATCTCGTCTCTTAACATCTGCTCTTTATCATCTATGAGTTTATCTATTTTAGCTTCTAGTTGTACTATTTTATCTTTTAGCTGTTGGTTTTCTCTCTGGTAAAGTGAGAGGACCATTGCTACTGTTGTTTTAGGTTTAGATGGGGCATTTTTTAGAGCTTTTTCTTCTTGTCTCTTCTCGGTTTGTTGCTTATGAACTTCACTTCTTTTGTCACTATCCAGAGAACTTCTTGTTACTATGATATAGGTAACACTATCTTCTATGATATAGTTGAGTTTTTTAGCCCTGAGTTTAGAGTTAATCATCTCTTTAGACATTTTAAAATGCGTAGAATATTCGTCTAATGTAAGTCTCATGCAATTTTCCCGAAAATTAGAATTTTACTGATTTTATCATAACTTCATAATAAAGTTCCTTTAAATGAACTATATTATATAATGCGAAAATTAAATTTTTTAGGGAATTATTATGAGCAAAGGCATTTTAGATATTGTAAAACCTGGGGTTCTTTTTGGTGAAGATGTACAGAAAGTTTATACTCACGCTAAGGAACAGGGATTTGCTATACCGGCTGTAAACGTAGTAAACAGTGACTCTATCAATGGTATTTTAGAAGCAGCAGCAAAAGTCAACTCTCCGGTTATCATACAGTTTAGTAATGGTGGAGCATCATACTTTGCTGGAAAAGGTTTGAGTAACGAAGATGAAAAATCGGCAATTGCCGGTGCTATTGCCGGTGCAAAATATGTTCACGCAATGGCAGAAGCTTATGGTGTAGCTGTTATTTTACATACTGACCATGCAGCAAAAAAACTTCTTCCTTGGATAGACGCACTTTTAGATGCTGGAGCTAAACATTTCAAACATACAAAAAGACCTCTTTACTCTTCACACATGCTTGACCTTTCAGAGGAGCCTTTAGAAGAGAATATTGCTACTTGTAAAGAGTACTTAGAACGTATGAGCAAAATCGGTATGAGTATCGAGATAGAGCTTGGTGTAACTGGTGGGGAAGAGGATGGTGTTGATAATACTAACATCGACAATGCACTTCTATATACTCAACCGGAAGAGGTGGCATACGCATATGAAGAATTAAGTCAGGTTTCTCCTCACTTCACAATAGCTGCTTCATTTGGTAATGTTCACGGTGTTTACAAACCAGGAAATGTAGAACTGACTCCAAATATCTTAGATAATTCTCAAAAATATATTCAAGAAAAGTTCAACACTGAAGCCAAACCTGTAAATTTTGTTTTCCATGGTGGTTCAGGTTCACTTCCAAGTGAGATTAGTGAAGCTATCGGTTATGGTGTTATTAAAATGAATATAGATACAGATACTCAGTGGGCTACATGGAGTGGTGTACGTGAGTATGTAGCAAAAAACAACGACTACCTACAAGGTCAAATCGGAAACCCAGAGGGTGAAGATAAACCAAACAAAAAATACTACGACCCAAGAAAATGGTTACGTGCAGGACAAGAGACTTTAGTTGCTCGTGCTGTAGAAGCGTTTAAAGACCTGAACGCGATGGATAGGAATTAAGCTCTTTTTTTATTTCTTTTCATCTGTTTTCCTTGAGTGCTGTGGAAAATAGGTGGGAACC
>JBDLHW010000087.1:0-7727 GCA_039715155.1 Campylobacterota bacterium
ATCTCCAACGGCGAGGAGGAAGGCAAAGGCAATTCGCTCATCAAGAAAGCGGTTCCTTTAATGCAGGCCAGCGGCCTCAATTACATCGGCAACATCGAACCCAAAGAGTTTATGCAAGGCGCGGCCGATGTGGGTGTAATTGATGGTTTTACCGGCAATCTCATCGTCAAAACGGCCGAAGCCATCGCCAGCTACATGAACGCCATCATCAAAACTGAAATCAGGGCCACCCCGTTAACAACGCTAGGCGGTCTGCTGGCAAAACCGGCCTTCAAACGAGTCGGCAGCCGCCTGGACCCGGACGAAGTGGGCGGCGCGCCGTTGCTGGGCGTCAATGGCGTGGTGATTGTGGCGCACGGCCGTTCCAACGCCTACGCCCTCAAACAAGCCATCGGGCAAGCGCGAATGATTGTGGAGAAACAGGTGGTTGAGGCGATTACGAACGGACTGAATAAAACGGTAGCGTGAAACGTGAAAAATTTTCACGTTTCAAGAAACCATATGGAACAACTATTAGACTCACACGGCCGTCCCCGCATCGTCATAACCGGCGTGGGCATTATGAGTCCCATTGGGCATACAGCCGTGGATAGTTGGGAGGGATTGTTAAACGGCCGTTCCGGCATCGGCCCCATCACCCGCTTCAACGTAGATCGGTATGATTTCCCCACCCGTATCGCCGGTGAAGTTAAAGATTTCGACCCCTCTACTGTAATGGCTCCAAAAGAGGTTAAGAAAGCTGATAGATTTATTCATTTAGGTCTTAAGGCTGCTCAAGAAGCGATGGCTGATGCTAATTTTGCTGAAGATACAGACATGACAAGATTTGGTATCAGTGCCGGATCTGGAATTGGCGGTCTTCCATCAATCGAGAAAAACTCTATAATTTTAGAGGGTCGTGGGCCAAGAAGAATCTCTCCATTCTTCATTCCTGGTGCTCTTGTAAATATGCTTGGCGGATTCGTTTCAATTGAACATGGTACACAAGGTCCAAACCTTTCAAGTGTAACTGCTTGTGCCGCTGGTACTCACGCTATAAGTGAAGCTGCTAAGACTATCATGTGTAATGGGGCTGAGAAGATGCTAGTTGTATCTGCTGAATCTGCTATTACTGGTGTTGGAATCGGTGGTTTTGCTGCGATGAAAGCACTCTCAACAAGAAATGATTCACCAAAAACTGCTTCTCGTCCATTCGATGCTGATAGAGATGGTTTTGTAATGGGTGAGGGTGCTGCTGCACTTATCTTAGAAGAGTATGACTCTGCAGTTGCTCGTGGAGCAAACATCTATGGTGAGCTTATTGGTTTTGGTGAGAGTGGTGATGCAAACCATATTACTACGCCATCTCTTGATGGACCGGCTCGTGCGATGAAAGCTGCATATAAAATGGCAGGTGAACCAAAGATAGATTATGTAAATGCACACGGTACATCTACTCCTATTAATGATAAAAATGAAACTGCAGCAGTTAAAGATCTGCTTGGTGGAAAAGAGAATTGTCCTCCAATGAGTTCAATCAAAGGTCAGGTTGGTCACTGTCTTGGTGCTGCTGGTGGTATTGAGGCTGTGACATGTCTTATGGCAATGAGAGATGGAATTATTCCTCCAACGATTAACTATACGACTCCAGATGAAAATTGTGACTTAGACTATGTTACAGCTGGTGCTAGAAAAGCAGACTTAAATGTTTGTATGAGTAACTCATTTGGTTTTGGTGGAACTAACGGCGTTCTGATTTTCAAAAAAATCTAGTTGATAAGGATTTAATTTGGCTACATATTTAGACTTTGAATATAAAATTAAATTTATTCAAGAAGATATTATATCTGCGCAAGTTCGTCATGATGAGGGTGAAGTAGAAGAGTTAAATAAAAAACTTGATACGGAAGTTTCTAAGATATATAAAAACCTTTCTGATTTTCAAAAACTTCAATTAGCACGCCATATGGATAGACCATATGCACTAGATTATATTAATCTTATAATGAGAGATAAGTATGAGATTCATGGAGATAGACACTTCCGTGATGATGCTGCTATTGTCTGCTATATGGGTTATATCGGTGATGAAAAAGTAATGGTTATCGGTGAGCAAAAAGGTCGCGGTACTAAAAATAAACTCAAACGTAACTTCGGTATGCCTCATCCGGAGGGCTATAGAAAAGCTCTTCGTGCTGCTAAGATGGCAGAGAAGTTTGGTATTCCAGTTTTGATGTTAGTTGATACTCCGGGTGCATATCCTGGTCTTGGTGCAGAAGAGAGAAACCAGAGTGAGGCGATTGCAAGAAATCTTTTAGAGTTGGCCGAGCTGAAAACACCAACTATATCTGTCGTTATTGGTGAAGGTGGTTCTGGTGGAGCATTAGCTATTGGTGTTGCTGATAAGTTTGCTATGATGAGATACTCTGTATTTAGTGTTATTTCACCTGAGGGCTGTTCAGCAATTCTATGGAATGATCCTGCAAAAGCAGAGGCTGCTACAAATGCTATGAAGATTACAAGTGGTGACCTTAAAGAGCTTGATCTAATCGATGATGTTATTGATGAGCCACTTATTGGTGCTCATCGTGATAGAGATGGTGCTGCTGCCGCAATTGCTGATTACTTTTTAAAAGAGTTAACAGATATTCGCTCTATGAGTGAAGATGAAAGAATGGAAGCCAGATACAATAAGCTGGTTAAACCTGGTGCATTTAAAGAGTAACCACTACTTATTTACACCATAATGAGCAAAAGCCCATTATGATGGCAGGGACTAAAAGTCCCTACAACCCCCTAAAGCTGCAAAAATGAATTTTTGAGAAAATATATTAAATAATTGCTTCTTCTTCAACTTTTAAAAGAGGGTCAATCTTAGGTCTTTTTAGTCTCTTTGCCTCTTTAGAGAACTTTATTAAATCTTCTACATTATTCAAATTCTCAGTACAGTTTTCTAAAGAGAGTAAGAATAGCCCATAAGTAGTTAAAACATCACTCATCGCTCTATGGTGAGTTGCATTTGGATTAAGATTAAATGTATCGTTTAGATATGAGAGTGCATACCTGTAAGACACCAAAGTCCTCTCCGCAAGTGCAAGTGAGCATAAACTTCTATTTAAGAGAGGTTCCAGACCGATTTTTTGCATACTGAGTGATATAAACCTATAATCAAACTTTACATCATGCGCAACAAATATGGCGTCACCTAAAAATAGTTTAAATTCCATCATTACAGTTTTAAGATCTGGTGCATCCTGCGTATCTTCTGCAAAGATACCGGTAATCTCTGAGATATGAGGGTTTATCTCTTTTGTGTATACAAAAGACTCGAACATATCGATAACTTTTCCATTTTTTACTTTAACGGCCGCTATCTCTATAATTTGGTGCTTTTCAATTTTTGAACCATTTGTTTCAATATCTACTATACAGAATTCAGCATCTTCGATGGAGATATATTTAGTGTCAAAATAATATTGCCCCTGTCTTCTGACAATATTTAGACCTTGAGCACGGGAGAGTTCTATAAAGAGGTCTATACTCTCATCTATTTGAGACTTAATTGCTTCGAGGCTTAGACCACGAGTCGCAAGTTTGGAGATACTTTTAGAATCAAGAGCAAAATCTTTACTTAGCATTGAGTATAAAATCTTTCACTTTTTGAGAATCTTTAACACCATGACTTTTCTCAACACCACTGCTGACATCTACACCATAGAATCCATACTCTTTTAGTGATGAAACATTGTCTGAATCAAGTCCGCCAGCAAGAATTATTTTGGAGCAGTCAATATCTTTAAACCACTCTATGTTAATGCGTTTACCGGCTCCGCCATAGGCTTCACAATATGCATCAACTAACCTATACTCATCACTAAAGTTGGATATGTCATTAGCACTCTTTGCACGAATAACTTTTATATGTGGAGTTTTAAGAGCTCTGTATAGCCCACCAGGAGCTTCAAAATGTAGCTGTGCCAATGTTGCTCCACTCTCTTGACAAACTTCATCAATAGTACGTGCATCTTCATTTACAAAAAGAGCAACTTTTTCGATAAATGGAGGGAGTTTTTCAATGATATTTTTTGCTTGAGAAACTGTTATATACCTTGGAGATTTTTTATAAAATACAAAACCAAGAGCATCTGCTCCTGCATCTATTGCATCCATCGCATCTTCTAAAGAGGTTATACCACAAATCTTAGTTCTCATATCTCTCCTTTTCTAGCAACTGAGTCACTAGAAAATTCCTCTCACTAAAGCTACGGCTATCGCCGAGAAGTTTATAAAACATTAAATTTGTAAACTCTCTATAGCTTCTTTCTTACTCTCATGTTTAAATACATAAGATCCTGCGACAACAATATCAACTCCCACATCTTTAAGAGATTGAATGTTTTTATCACTAACACCACCATCAACCTCTATGAGGCACTCCGGATTTAGTCTGTTTCTCATCTCATTGAGTCTTGCAGCTTTTGGTATAACAGAATCAATAAAGCTCTGTCCACCAAAACCAGGGTTCACACTCATAAGTAAAACCATATCTAAATCTTTTAAGAGATACTCTACTGACTCAGGAGGAGTGTGCGGGTTTAAGACAATAGCTGGCTTAATACCCAGTGAGCGAATCTTTTGAATTAGACGGTGCGGGTGTTTCTCCTCTTCAATATGAAAAGAGATATACTCGGGTTTTAAAGGGGCAAAGAGTTCAACAAAAAAAGTATTGTTTTCAACCATCAGGTGAATATCAAGAGGCTTAGTGGCAGCCTTTGCAATAGCAGAAACTACAACGGGACCAATAGTCAAGTTTGGCACAAAGTGACCATCCATAACATCAACGTGAACGAAGTCACAACCCTTGTCACAAATCTCTTCAACATCTCTTTGTAAGTTTCCAAAGTCAGCGGATAAAACGCTAGGAGCTACTTTTATCATTATATTACCTTGATTATATTTTTGAAATTATAGACAAACCTTGCTTTTTATCTTGTTAAGAAGAATAAAAATTTATCATTATCAAAGGCAAGATCGACTTGAACACCCTTTTTAAACTCTGTAATCTCAAGTAGACTATCTACATCAGGATAAGTCCTTGGAAGGGTAATGTCTACATTTATTTTTTGATCAAGAAGTAGGGTTTTTAACTTTCCGCCAACAATGTTGACTAACTCTGCAAGTGTATCAAGAATTAGTTCCATGTCATCGGTCTCTTCACCAATGAGCAGTTCACAAGCTTTTTTAGCGATTCCAGTTGGAAAAATTAGAATAACCATACCATCCATATCTCCATAGAAGCCTATAGAACTTGCAATTTTATCCGCATGATTATCTATTTTTATCTCATTAATCTGTACTGCATCTTTTGCTGCTTTTGAGTTTGTCATCATCTCAATAGTAGCGACTGCTGCATCGATAAAGTGAGGAAGTTCTGTTACCATAACTTTATTTAAAGGTCTGATGTTTTGAACAGATGCTGCACTGCTTGCACCAAGTTCCTTCAGTAAATCTTTGTTTTGGAGAATATCATCCATCTGATCAAAAAACATGATACCAGAGTCCTCGAGAGTCTCTTTAAATGCAATAGGAGTTTTCTCAAATGTTAATCCTACAAAACATATAGTCGCATTGTATTCGGCACCGGCAGAAGCAAGTTTTGAGAAGAAATTAAGTGCATGAACATTCATACTGATAACTTTGAAGGCATCAAATATGAAGAGCCTAAAACCAACATTCAGTGAATTGTTATGATAAGCAATATTGAAGCTAGTTCCTATCTCTGCATCTAAAAAAGATGAGACAGTATAGATGATAGCATTTCCTGTAACTCTGGCTGCAACTGTCTGCCCCGTCTGTCCTACGTGAGTATGGCTTATAATTACATCGTATGCATTGTCAGCTTCTGATTTTTCATCAAACTCCTCTTGGGTCTGAGCGATTATTGGATTATGCCCATTATCATGTAACTCAATAGCCATAGCAGCTCTTTGAGACTTGTCATCACTGTAGAGGAGTACATTTTTATTTTGATTTTTAAAGTTTGCTGCAAATAGTGAAGCGACATCCTGAGATTTGAAAAGTGAGAAGTTTAAATCATCTTTGTAAAACTTGACAATGGCCTCGAATTTTTTAGCATCATAGTCACAAAAACCTACAGTAGCTTGATTCTTTGCACGTACTTTTGAAAACATTTTTACAAAGGCGTCGAGTCCGTTACGGTTAAAAAAGATAACTTTTTTAAGTGAAACAAGTACCATATCTACATTCAAATTTGCAGTAGCTTCTATATCATCTATACTCAAAAAGGCACTGTTGTTATTACCGTCCAAAAAACCTTGAGGTGAGAATACTCCAATCCCGTTTTTCACAACTGCTCTCATGATATCTCCATCAGTTGTGAAAAGTCATCATAAATATCTTGAACATAATCAATCTGAAAATCTATAAAATCATTAAGTTCGGCATCTATAAAGTTTGGCTGCGACAGGGTGTAGAAAAGTAGAAGATGCATCCATTTCCCGAGTCTGTTTATATCTTCATCTTGGGCTGGTTTGACTCCGGATGAAGCTTGAACAATTTGAGCGATATTCTCTTGCATCTCCCATTTTTGTGATACCTGCTCACAGATATCAAAGAGATCCATTTTGCATAGTCTTTTTAAAATGGTATTTAAATCAATAGGATTCACACTTCTTAAAAGATTTACATCATCAATTTTTTCTTTAAAAAGGGCCTCGGAGACAATTATGCTTGCAGGTAAAAGAGTAATCGAGCTTTCAATATCCTTATCTTCGATATTTAAGTGAGCTAATATTTTTTGCCAATTAGCAGAGAGGTCAGCTTGAAGATTGGAGAATGAAGTTTTATTGAGTTTAAAAAGTTTCCACTCAGATGGTGAGAGAAGTGATATCATATAGTTATAGGCAGCTTGCTGTGATTTAGCAACACCAAGAATTCCAAATATTTGAGATACATCACTTACCTCATTTCTAAAACCATAAATGGGTTTGTTTACCAGATCTTTTAAATAGGCATTGAGTGCCAGGTCTTCTTTGGCAACCTGTGCAGCCTTAACTAGCTCACCACTATTTAAAAGCGTAAGAGTGACCTTTAAAACCTTTGGTGAAGGTGGTATCTTCTCGATATAGCTATCTATCATCTGTTTTGTTATCAAAATAATGTTCTTTTTGTTGAATATCGCATATTTTAGCTATAATCTTATAAAAGAAATATAAATTTTACAAAGATTGCTAAATCTATATGGCTTAAGTTGAAGTTTTGCTTTTGTTAGGTACAATTCGCAACTTTAAAAACCTAATAAGGAGTCTCATTATGGCAAGAAGATGTGCTATCAGTGGCAAAGGCCCAATGAGCGGGAACAATGTTTCTCATGCTAAAAACAGAACAAAGCGTCGTTTTTTATTAAACCTAAGAACTGTGCGTATCACATTAGAAGATGGTACTACAAAAAAGATTAAAATCTCTGCAAGAGAACTACGCACACTTAAGAAAAATTCGTAAAGAATTAGGGAATAAATTTGAATCTTTTGCAAAGGATTCGTAAGTTCCTCAATTGGGAGACTGCTCCCAAACCTGATACAAAACTTCTTCCTGAAGTTTATCCTCACCTCAAAGCATTTCGTTTACCTCTAATCTTAACAGTTGTCACAATGATGGTTGGTTCTGTCGGGTATGTAATAATCGATGATTTTACACTGATGGATGCTATTTATCAAACCGGTATTACA
>JBDLHW010000088.1:0-7622 GCA_039715155.1 Campylobacterota bacterium
CCCTTCAGGACCCCATGCCGGATCTAACCAAGATTTTGTTAAGTCTGGTGCGTAGTACGCTCCATTTCCAAGAAGTGTATGACAGTTCATACAGTTTTTAGTTTGAGAACCTAGTTTACCTAAGTGAAGCAGAGCACCAGCTTCTTCCTCAGACCAGTCATCTCTTCCAAAAAACTTCTCTTTTTCTTGAAATAATGACATCCCTTTGCCATCATTACCGCCAATAATAGGCACCTCATGACCACGTGCTGTGCTCATTTCATAAGTGATTTTGTAGTTGATAACCGTTGGTCCTGGAACCCTCTTAGTTACGCCGTTTTGTAAATCTGCGTCAGTACCCATTGCAATTTGACCCGCTGTGTCAAACGTTAACCAAATAAGTAATACTGATGCAAATCCCGTAATCCACGCCGCTGAACGTTGCCAGAAACGATTATCACTCCATACAGATTTTTTAGCCACTGTACTCTCCTAATAATTTGTCGTTAGTATATATACAGTATATCAATGTTCGTTCTCTTCATGAACTTGATCTTGCATATAATAAACTGCATGTGGAAGTAATAACAATCCAATTGCAGCAACTACTAAAGCCTTAGCTGTAAAATCACCTACGTGCATTAAACTTCCCATTAAATATAAACAGTAAGCAGTAAGCATCCAAAACAGATACGCCAGAGGCATATACCATTTCTTAAGTAGGTCTACCTTTACAGCAGTATAAATCCCAACATAAAATCCTCCGAAAACTAGAACAAGTGCAGAAGATACAAAAAGTGGTAGGAAGTCATCCAAAAGAATTTCCGGTCTCATAGCTACTTCTTCAATCATTTATATCTCCTTCATTTTGTTCTACTTTTTCAGAATCATTAAAAGTCTATCTCGCTTTTAGTGAAAAAAAATTGACATAAATCAATTTATGAAGTTAATTTAATTATTAAGGAAGGTTTTATAATACGTGTAACTTTATGAAACAGAATTATAGTTATAGATAATATAAAAGTGAGGATAATGTAAGAGTGAAAATGATTGTTGTAGTTATTATAACTACTCTTTTCGTGCCTTCTTCTATGGCATACTTATTTTGAAGATATTCGCCTAGTTTAAGCCCTGGAAGAACGCTAAAGAGTAGCATTGGAAGTGTCATTACTAATATAGTTATAATATCTATTGTCATTGTTTACCTTGTCTGGTTGATTGCTTAAAACTTGATATATGTCAAACTGTTTTTTGAGTGCTTATTATATCATTGATTTTTAAATTTTCTGTATTAAAAGGACCTCTAAATGAAAAAGATATTAACTCTAGGCTTAATCTCTGTACTTACACTTGCTTTGTCAACTGGATGTAACTCAACTCATGGCGATCCATCAGTATCAGCTGATGCTTTGTATGTAAATACACATGATAATGAAAAAATACTCCATGCTATTAAAGAAGCTGGTAAAGAGAATGGTTGGGAAATCACTGAATTTAAGGCTAATGAAGTTATAGTTGAAAAGAGTAGTGGTGGTGATAGTATCTCTTCATCAATTAAATTTCAAGATGGACACATAGAGTTCAGTAATGATGCTGCTGCTTCAGGTTTAAGTGATGATATTGAAAAAGCGTTAGAATATAGTTCGTCTGCACACTAAGTTACTTACACAACTTCAGATGATTTTTTAATTTTTCTGGAGTTACTTCCCCTCGAATTGGTTTACACACAAAAAGTTCTCTGTTGTCTAAAAAAAATAGTGTTGGATATGTAAAAGTGTAGAGCATCTCTATCGGGTAGCTCTCTTCTTGATCTTTTGTTACTATAACAGATATAAAATCACTATTTATTTCATCTATATATGGATGGTTTAAAAATACTGTTTTCATAGACTCCTGACAAGGCTTACAATCTTTTTTTATTAATAAAACCATAAGATTTTTATTCTCTTTAAGTGCTACTTTATGAGCTTTGTCAAAGCTTCCGTACCAACTTATATGTTTGGCATTTAGGCTTAAGGCCAGTAGAGTGATGAGTAGGAGTATATGTACTGTTTTATTCAGGTAGATTGTACTCAACCAACTCTCCATCAAGAGATTTTAAAAATGCTTCTAAGGCATCAAGTTGAGATTTTGACAGATCAACTCCTACTTGATTTTTACTCATGATTTCAATAGCCTCACGTAGATCTTTGACTACACCATTGTGAAAATATGGTCCGGTTTTGGATATATCTCTGAGTATCGGCACTCTGAACATTCTTTGACCATCTCTGCCCATAAACCCACCTCTGTTTTCAAAAGGGTAGGGACGGTACATCTTAAAGTTAAAGCTAATATCTTCAACGCTTCTACCCTTTGTTTTTTCATTAAATGTTGTGGTTAAATTTAAAAAACTGTTGTAGTCACGCAGAGGAAACTTCTGCATCTCTTGACCGCCAACAGCCGGACCGAAATGACAACCCTTACAACCCATATCTATAAAAAGGTTTAAACCTCTTTTCTCTTGAGCGTTTAAAGCTTGAGCATTTCCATCTAAAAAATCATCAAATCTGCCACGAGTCACAAGTGTTTTTTCATATACAGCGATGGCTTTTGTTACGTTATCAAAAGTAATGGAGTCTTCACCAAAAATTTTATTGAATTTTTCTCTGTATTCAGGATTCTCTTTTACCCTCTCCTCTATTAGTTCAGGAGTCGATTCCATCTCAAAGTGTGCTTGCCTAGGCCCTTTGGCTTACTCTCGAAGGGTAGAGACTCGACCATCCCAGAAGAGGTGTTTAGAGTAGGCTGTATTTAAGACTGTCGGTGAGTTTAGGTGGCTTGGGTTCTCTTGGTCTTGGTATCCGATAGCAGTAGGTTTTCCATCCTCGCCACCTTTTTTTATATCATGACATTTAGCACAGGCAAGACTTCTGTCTTTTGAGAGGTTTTTGTCAAAAAAGAGTTTCTTACCCAAAAGTATTTTAGGTATCGTCATCGGATTTTTCTCATCATCTACTTGAGATTTTAAAATTTTAAAATCCCCAGGAATAGGTTTAAGACCTTTGTTTAGTGCTTTTTGAATCAAAGCATCATTTGCTACTGCAGACAGAGTAATAAAAACTAAAAGTAATAGATAGCGCATAGAATATCCTTTCTCTTTAAGTGTAATAGTATATTATAGACTTTAATAAAATAAATTGACCAATATCAAAGAGAAAGAGGAATTATGGATTTTTTTAAATATATACATGCAGTGGGAACCGGACCTAAAGGTAACAGAGATTTAACACTTCAAGAGTCAAAAGATATGATGGAGCAGATTTTAAATCAGAGCATACCAAGTGAACAAACAGCTGCATTTCTTCTTGGTTGGAGACTCAAACCTGAGACTACTACAGAGTTTCGTGGAGCTATTGAGACGTGTGACGGCTTTATTAAAAAAACTACTATTAAAAATTCACTTGAACTTGGATATCCTTTTGATGGAAAAGCAAAAAATCCGTATATATTCCCACTTGTAGCAAAGGTTCTTGAAGAATCAGGACTTGGTTTGGTGGTTATAGGTGATGAATTGACTCCTGCAAAGAGTGGAATAACTATAAAAGATATCTGCACAAATATAGAGTTACACTCAAATGCACACTATTTTGACAGAGCAGACTTCTTTAAGAAGCTTAGTGACTTGACGGACTTACGTATGAAGCTAGGTCTACGTACAGGTTTTAACACCATAGAAAAGCTCCCTGGTGTTGCAAATAGTGAGTACGCTATTACAGGTGTATTTCATAAACCCTATGTAAAAAAATATGTAGAGATTTTTTCTGACAGATATAAAAGATTTGCTCTCATTCAAGGGAATGAAGGAACACCGGAACTATTCTCTAAAGGAAGACTTTGGATTACAAATGGTGCTGATGTAGATGAGATTATAGTTGACCCTGAGCATTATGGAATAAACTATACAAAATCATGGGATACAATAACTTTAGAAGACTCACTTAATCAGTTAAACAACCCATCAGATGAGTATATGAAGTTAGCAAAACTAAATGCGGCTGTTTATCTTTTTGTGAGTGAAAATGCGGCTAGTATTGATGAGGCTTGGGAGAAACTAAACTAGTGGATAAGTTCGGCAATCATATAAAAAATATTTTACATGGTTTCTTTTTAGCTATAGGAACTACAATTGCCGAGCCTTCAACAGTTTTACCCCTGATTGTTAACTACTTTGGCGGCAGTTCTATGCTTGTCGGTTTTTTTGCAGCACTTCTTCGTGGTGGAGCGATAGTTGTTCAGCTATTTGCTGCATTTCATGCTCAAACATATCAACTTATGATGCCATACCTTCGTCGTATCTTTTTTATACGATTTCTATCATGGTTTTTAATAGGTGTTGCGATTATTCTCTTTGGAGAAAACCATTCAAATCTAACTCTGGCTTCTATCGGTATTGGGCTTTTCTTTTTCTCTTTTTCTGCCGGTTTTGCTGCAATATATTTTCGTGAGATAATGGCTAAAATATTTTCACATAAGTTCCGTGGAAAGACTATGGCTTACAGACAGTTTTTTTCTGCTCTTGGGGGCTTACTTAGCGGTGCTTTGGCTGGTTGGATACTGCATGCATTTGAAGCACCGCAAAGTTTTGGACTTCTTTTTATAATCAGCTCTTTTATAATGGGGTTTGGCTACCTCTCTTTCTCTTTAGTAGATGAGCCGATAAAAGAGGAAGTATCTAAAAAAGAGTCCTCTTTTGGTAAGTTCCTATCAAACTCTTTTAAACTTTTAAAAATGGACAGAGCCCTGCAAGTTCAAGTAACAACCTTTCTCTTTGCCTATGGGTACTTAATCGCACTTCCATTTATTATTTTGCATGCACAAGAGAGAATAAATCTAGATGGTATAGCTATCGGTTTACTCATAACAGTCCAGATGGTTGGAGCAATGATAAGTAACTTTTTATGGGGAAAACTTAGTGGAAGTGGTAGAAACATCCTAACAGCAAGAATTGCAATCAGTTTACAGATGATAGCTATTTTATTAGCATGGAACTCTTCTTCACTTTATGAGTATATGGTAGTTTTCTTTTTTGTTGGAGCATCAGTAGATGGCAACAGAATTGCCTCAAGTAACTTAATACTGAAACTCGCTCCTGCTGAAAAAAGACCTGTCTATATTGCACTTCAGATGAATATCGTCTCTTTAGGTATGTTTTTTTCTATACTCGGCGGGGTGATTTTACACTTCATGAGTTATGAAGTACTTTATAGCAGTGCAGTAGTTACACTGCTAATTGCTCTGTACTTCTCTTTTAAACTAAAAGAGTGTTAACTTATTTTTAAAGATTAAATACCGAAGAAGCTTTTTATAAAGGCTCTCTCTTTAGGTGTCTCAATGAATATTTTTACAGTTGAATTGTCATCTTTTGTAATAATAACATCGTTATTCTCTACAGTTAGGTGATTTTTAGCCCATTTTTTATCGAGCTCATCTAAACGGTGAAGAACTTCAGAGGCGTTGATTTTTTCTTTAAAATCCGCATCATTTGAGTTCAATATAGTTAAGCCACCGATTCTTTTTTCCAGGTGGTAAGGGCTATACTCTTTTATCGCTTTATATATTCTATCCTCTTTAGGCTCTGGCATCGCTCTATCCATAGCGACGAATCCCATAATTAGGAATGCTGAGAGTACTCCAAATATAAGGGCTTTTTTTACTAAACTTACTGGTTTCTCTTCATTACTCATCTATTGCTCCATTTCTCTATATAGTTTTTTGCTTTTTCATCTAGCATTTTCATTCGTTCTTTACCTTTAGGAAGAGTCTTTCTTAGATCTTTCATCTCTTGCAAGAACTCACCTATACTATCCGGAATAAGGTTTTGCAAGTAGATTCTTAAATGTTTTGCCATTGCAGGACTCGCTCCAGAGGTTGATACCGCAATAGTTAAGTTATCTTTCTTTATATATGAGGGAAAAATAAAGTCACAGTAGTCAACTGAGTCAACAGAGTTGCATAGACAGTTATACTGCTTTGACTCTGCAAATATTTCTGCTTGAAGGGGAATATCATCAACTGCCACTATAACAACTGCAAACTCTTTAATATCCCCAGTTTTATAAGCACGCTTCTCAAATAAGAGACTGTTCTCTTTTATACCTTTTGCCATATCACCTGAAAGCTCAAGTGCGATAACTGAGATATCTTTAGTAAAGTCTAAAAGATGGCCCAGCTTTTCATAAGCTATATATCCGCCACCAACGATTAAAATCTTTTTATTATCAAGCTTTAAAAAAGCTGGAAAGTAAGCCATGTTAAATCTCTTCTATTTTTGATGACATAATAGCATATTATATAAAATTACAAACTTGATACACATCAAGTGTAATTTACTTAAAATAGATTACAATCCTAGATACTAAATTTACTGATGAAAGATGTGAAATGATAAAAGATGAAATACTTTCAAGAATACAGAAGAAGTTTCCACTGGTTGCAAAGCCTTTTGGGGCAATTGCTAATGAATTAGGTATGAGTGAAGCTGAAGTGTTGGAAATTTTACAGGCTGAAAAAGAGGCTGGTATCATTCGTCAAACATCCGCTATCTTTGACACGAAAAGATTAGGTTATAAATCTTCTCTTGTTGCGTTTAAAGTTCAAAAAGAGAAGATTGACAAGGCTGTAGAGATTATAAACTCTCACCCTGGTATTTCACATAACTATGAGAGAAATCATGATTTTAATATCTGGTTTACTTTGGGTGTTTCACCTGACTCTAAATTAGGCTTAGATAAAACAGTTGAGATACTTGCAGAGCTTACTGAAGCAGATGATTTTATCATGCTTTCAACCCTTAAACTTTTCAAGATAAATGTTAAGCTAAACACGACCGGAAAAGATGAAAAGAAAGAGAAAGTTAAAAAAGTTGTGCATACTGAAGTGAATATGACTCCTCTTCATCATGATATTGTTCGTAAGGCTCAGTATGACATTGAGATAGTTAGTGAGCCGTTTAAAAAGATTATTGATGAGCTAAATATCTCTTATGAGACATTTTTTGGTATTTTAAAAGAGCTGCAAGAAGCTGGCTATATGAGAAGGTTTGCATCAATCTTAAACCATAGAAAAGCAGGTTTCAATGCCAATGCAATGGTTGTTTGGGATGTAGATGAGGCAAAAGGTGAAGAGATTGGAGCTAATGCTGCCGCATTTAGTGCAGTAAGTCACTGTTACCTTCGTCCCAAGTATCCAAACTGGCCATATAATCTCTTTACAATGGTTCATGGTAAGACAAGAGAAGAAACCAATGGTATAATTGCTGATATGGAAAAAGAGATTGAGTCAAAATCACACAGACCTCTTTATAGTTCAAGAGAGTTTAAAAAAGTACGTATAGAGTACTTTATCCCAGCTGATGAAGCTTGGGAAGCAAAATATATTAAATAGGGTGTAGTAATGGAATTATTTTTTGAATTAGAAGCGGTTTATCTTGTTATCGGTGCATTTATTATGGTGGTTACGGCTATTGTAACAACAAGAGATTTTGTACCTAAGGTTGCATTTAAAAGAGGCATGCTTGGTGTTGGTGGATTTTTAGCATTCATGATTGGTCTGCACTACAATATAACGACATCGAGAATGGAAGGTGTTAAAGAGCTTTTCAG
>JBDLHW010000089.1:0-7543 GCA_039715155.1 Campylobacterota bacterium
GAGGCATCAAGAGTATAGAGAGAGACTAGAATTCGAGATGGATATTATCAATTCTATGAAATTTCCGGGTTATATGATGATTGTATGGGATTTTGTGAAGGTGGCTAAGGAGATGGATATTGCCGTTGGACCGGGACGTGGTTCAGCTGCAGGAAGCCTTGTTGCTTACTCACTTGAGATTACCGATATTGACCCCATGAAGTATGATCTGCTTTTTGAGAGGTTTCTAAACCCTGAACGTGTAAGTATGCCCGATATCGATATGGACTTTATGCAGGCTCGTCGGGGTGAGGTCATAGACTATGTTGTTGAGAAGTATGGACGTAATCAGGTGGCTCAAATCATCACTTTTGGTTCGCTCCTTGCAAAAGGGGTTATCCGTGATGTTGCCCGCGTTTTAGATATGCCACTCTCACAAGCTGATAAGATGGCAAAACTGATTCCTGATGAACTTGGAATTACCCTTAATGGTAAAACAAAGGGTGGTGAGTTTAAAGATGGGGCTTTTCAAAAAGAGCCAAAAATACAGGAACTTATCAACGAAGATGCAAACGCAAAGAGAGTTTGGGAGTTTGCAAAAAAACTTGAAGGGCTTAAGAGAAACTCTGGTATTCACGCTGCTGGCGTTGTTATATCAAATGAAGAACTTTGGAAAAAAACACCTATCTATAAACCATCAGGGGAAGATACTTTTGTAACGCAATACTCCCTAAATTACATGGAAGATATCGATTTAATTAAGTTTGACTTCCTTGGTCTGAAGACACTTGATGTGATTCAAAATGCAGTAAAACTCATCAAACGCCGTTACGACAAGGATATAAACTGGGATGAGATAGATGTGGATGACAGTGGTGTTTATGAGGCTATACAGACAGGTGAGACGGAGGGAATGTTCCAGATAGAGTCTTCAGGTATGCAGGATTTGAATCGCCGTCTCAAACCATCAAACTTTGAGGATTTAATCGCGGTCTTGGCTCTTTACAGACCAGGGCCGATGGAGTCAGGGATGCTTGATGATTTTATCGAGCGTAAGCATGGTAGAAAAAAAGTCTTTTACCCTTTTGAAGAGGTAAGTTTTGACTTGCTTAAAGATACGCTTGGACCAACTTATGGGATGATTGTTTATCAAGAGCAGGTTATGCAGATTGTACAGACTATCGGTGGTATGAGTCTTGGTGGAGCAGATATTGTTCGTCGTGCCATGGGTAAGAAAAAAGTTGATGAGATGGAGAAGTATAATAGACTCTTCTCTGAAGGGGCTCAAAAACTTGGGCTAGATTATGGACTTGCCAGTGATCTCTTTAAACTTATTGAGAAGTTTGCAGGATACGGTTTTAACAAATCCCACTCAGCAGCTTACGCGATGGTTACTTTTCAAACTGCATGGCTTAAGACCTACTATCCAAATGAGTTCATGGCAGCACTTCTCACTTCGGATAAGGATAACACAGATAAAGTTGTTCGTTATATTGATGAAGTAAAACGGATGGGAATAGAACTTGGACCACCGGATATTTGTGATTCACAGTTGGAATTTTCCGCAATTACCAAAGATGAAAAAGATATCGTCCTATTTGGTCTTGGAGGGATTAAAGGTGTTGGTGAAGCTGCCATTGATGCTATGCTTGAGGAGAGAGAGGAGAATGGTGATTATCTCTCTTGGCAGGATTTTGTTAATCGAATTGAACCATCAAAAGTTAACAAACGCGTGATTGAGGCCATCATAAAGTCTGGTGGATTTGACAGGTTTGGATACTCACGTAAATCTCTGCTTGACCAGATAGAGCTTATAGTAGATACTGCAAAAAAAGCGAGTGAAGCTAAGAAAAATGTAGTGGGAAGTCTCTTTGGTGATGATGATGAGATTACAACTGTGAAACTAGAGCTTAAAAACTCAGAAGAGTATGAGTTAAAAGAGATTTTAGAGTTTGAAAAAGATACCTTAGGTTTTTACGTCTCAGGTCACCCGATGGATGAGTATCGTGAAGAGTTAGATGAGTTAAACTATACGCTCTCATCAGAGTTGGAAAATGTAAAAGATGGCTCACAGGCTATATTTATTGGTAAAGTTGAAGATGTAGTCACAAAAATATCTAAAAAAGGGCATCAGTTTGGTATTGTAAACCTGATGGACTTTCATGGAAATATGGAGATTATGCTTTTCTCAGATAAATTAGAAAAACTAGCGGATATGAATCAAGAAGAGCCTATCGCGTTTAAAGGACGAGTTACACATACAGACTTTGGCCCAAGAATGAACATTAGTAAAATAATGACACTTAAAGAGGCGAAAAAAGAGACTAAAAAGGTTAAAAAAGAGGTTCAGGAGAAACCACCTGAGCCTATGAATCTATCCGTTCGATTAGATAATGAGAGTGATATTTTAGATAAGTTATACAGTATCATTCAGCAAAACAGAGGTAACAGACCCCTCTCTATCACAATAGTCTCTAAGCTTCATAATGTAGTGATAGATTCTACTATCAGAGTTGATAGTAAAATTATTACAGCTCTCGATGGAAATGAGTTTATAGATATACTCTAATTCAAACTCATTGCCAATGAACTATTTAATATTTATTGGTAGTGAGAGGTAAAAACAGCAACCACCTTGATGGTTTTTCCAGTATAACTCCCCATGTAGATACTTTTGAGTTATGATTTTTGACATATAGAGCCCCAAGCCTGTTCCATTTTTAGATTTAGTACTTACATATGGTTGACCTATTTTGTCTAGAACAGACTTGTCAATCCCTCCACCATTATCACAGACTCCAATTATAATTTCATTCTCTTTTTCATCTATAGTGATATCTATAACACCACTTTTTGGATTAAACTCTACTATTGCATCTCTTGCATTATTTATTAGGTTTAAAAGTATTTGAATAATCTGATTAGGATAGGTATGTAACTTAACACCTTGATTTGCAGGTAAGTTGAGCTTTATTGAATTGTTTTCTATAGATTTTTGGACAAGAGTCATTAATCTGCTTAAAATCAGAGATATTTCTATCTCCTCTTGCTCTTGTTCTGGTTTAAAGAAGTTTTTAAAGTCATCTATAGTGGAGGACAGGTATTGGGACTGTTCATCAAGAGTAGTAAATAAATTATTGAGCTCCTCTTTGCTTATATCTTCACCTAAGCCCATGTTTGCACGGATATTACTTGAGGCTAGAGATATAACGCTGAGTGGTTGTCTCCATTGATGTGCAATCATTGCAAGCATGTCGCCCATAGCAGCTTGACGAGACTGGGCTAGCATGATTTTATCTTTATTCTCCACATCTGTTATATCTACTCCTGAGCTTATGACCCCGGTTATATTACCATCTACATCTTTTAACAGGCCATTGGTCCATGCTATTATATGTTCATTTTCTTGGGCATCTATAATATTGTTAGTATAGTGTGAAACTAAATTTGAGTCTTTGTTGATTACAGATTCAAAAACTGATTGAATTTCATTTTGTATACTTTTTGGAATGAAGTTTTTTATAAAATTTGCACCTATGATATCCTCTTGTTTCACTTTTAAAAGATTACATCCCTGCTCATTTATCATACTGATATTGCCATCTGTATCAAGTGTTAAAACAACCATTCCCTTAATATTTATAAGCAGATCTGCTAGCTGGTGTTCATGTTTTGCAACTCTTTTAAGTCGGTTTTTCTCACTTATGTCATGAAATGATAAAACTGAACCTACAATCTTTTCATTTTCTATAATTGGATTTTGCAGCACTTCAACTTCAAATGATGAGCCATCTTTTCTCCAGTATAAATCTTCTGTTCTAGCTGAAGTTCCATCAGTAAGGTTCCGGTGTTGTGTGCACTTCTCAAAGGGATAATGTGTCCCATCAGCTTTAGTATGATGCCATAGCATATGTCCATTTTTTCCTATAAGTTCATCTTCCGTATAGCCAAACATACTCTTAGCAGCATTATTGAGAAACATATGATTTCCATCTAAGTCTAAGCCAATAATGCCATCTCTTGTTGAGTTTAATATAAGTGAAAGTTTATCTTGGAGTTTCTGAATATTGAGCATGGAAGCATGTAGCTCCTCATTTGAACTCTGCAGCTCTTCATTGGATGTCTCCAACTCTTCATTAGAGCTCTGGAGCTCTTCGTTGGAGCTCTGTAACTCCTCATTCATCAGTTGCATATTCTCTTTGTTAACACTCAGTTCGTCTAAAAGAAGATGATTTTTATCTCGTGTATCGTTGAGTTGTGTCATAAGACTTTTAATCATTACAGATTCATCTGGAAAAAGTAAAGATTCGCTATGAAACTGTACCTCTTGAGGCTGTAGTTCTTGAAAATATAGTAAAAGCATAGAGGAGTTGTTAGTATCACTCAGGGGGTATGCAACTACTCGTATAAAAGTTTTTTCAGACGAAGTAAGAGTTAACTCTATAAATTTTGTGGTCTGAACTTCAAATGATTTAAATGCACTGTTTAATAACTCTTTCACATCATATTTTAATTCATCATTTATATTGTCAATTATATTGAGAGTTACAAAACCACTTTTGAGGTTTACAAAGGGCAATTCACCTTTTTTATAGACAATAGAGTAATCTCTATCCACTAAAACAAAGTTTGGCGCAAAGAAGTTAAATATAGAGTCTGATATCTGCTTTTCGATAGTTTCAGGGGAACTGTTTTTGATTTCACAATTTAGTTTATCACTCTTCTGTTTTGTATGTTTGGAAAAAAAGTGACTAGATATTTTTGGTGGGTGTTTAAGATGCTCTTTTTCATAGATCTTATGCTCGGTATCTAGTGCGAAAAAGTACTGTACACTTACTAAAGTTGACTCAGATGAACCAAGGAATAGAAGAGCATGTTCTTTAAGAGAGTGGTGAAACAGGGTAAAAGTCTCTTGTTGAGCTTCAGGTAAGAGATAGATTAAAAGATTTCTGCAGCTAATGATATCCTGATTTATAAATGGTGGATCGCTGAGTAGATTATGCTCCGTAAATACAATTTGATCTCGCAGAGAGTTTATGACTTTATAACCCTGTTTAAACGGCACAAAATACTCATCTAATAAGTCTCTGTCGATCTCATTTAAAGACTCTTTTGTGTAGTATGCCTCTCTGGCAGTTTTGAGTGAAGAGTTGTCAATGTCAGTTGCAAAAATGATCACTTTAAATGTTTTTTTGAGCCTTTTACCTACCTTTGATATTAAAATAGCTAAAGAGTAGGCTTCCTCACCTGTTGAACACGCTATAGACCAAACTCTTAACTCATAACCTTCAGGCTTATCCTTTAAGTAAAGATATAGTTCATCTTCGAGTGATTCAAATGCACCCTTGTCTCTGAAAAAAGAGGTGACTCCTATTAAAATATCTTGATAGAGAAGGTGAGTCTCTTTTGGATTTCTCTGCAGATATTTTAGGTACTCCTCTAATGTGCTAATGTGAAGCAGTAACATTCTCTTATTTATCCGACGTATGATTGTCTCATTTTTATATTTGTGTATGTTAAAATTTTCTTTTTCATGTAGGAGATTTTTAATCGTTTTTAGAGCATAAGGTGTTGGAGTCTCTTGCGTATATTTTCTCTCCATAACGATAGATGAGAGAGAGTCTGCAATATCTTCAACATCAAGTATATAGTCAATATTTCCTGAATCAATAGCAGCTTTGGGCATACTTTCATATTCCGCCTGTTCCGGACTTTGTGCTATTGTTATCCCACCACTCTCTTTTATCTTTTTTATACCAATTGTCCCATCATCTCCAGTACCGGTTAAAATGATTCCAACAGCATTGTTTTTTTTGTAAAAGGAAATTGATTCGAGCATAGTATCTACTGAAGGAGTAGTTGCATACTCTTTGGAAGAGTTTTTCTCAAGAACCAAACGGTGCTTTTTGAGAGTTAAATTATGAGATGCAGGAATTACATATATATGATTACTCGCAAACTTGCACTCAGTTGTTGCTTCTTCAACAGGCATAGTAGTGCTCTTTGAAAGAATATGTGAGAGTAAACTCTCTTTCTCTTGGCTTAAATGTTGAGCAATAATATAGACATAATTCATCTTCGTAGGAAGTCTAGATAGCAGTTTTTCTAAGGTATGAAGACCACCAGCACTAGTACCAATACCGATATAAACCGACTCTTGCATAATAAACCCTAATAAATATATAAAGATACATTGTACATTTTATAGTTCAAAATTTAGCTGAATGTTTATTGTTTTGCTATAATAATGCTCAAATTTATAGGAACTATTAATGAACAAAAACGATTTTAATGAGGGTCTGTTAGGCTTCTTAGACGCTTCTCCTACACCTTTTCATGCAACTCAAAATATGAGTATGATGTTTGCTAACGCTGGATTTATTCAGCTTGATGAGAGTGATAAATGGAAGCTCGAAGAGGGTAAAAAATATTTTGTTACCCGTAATGACTCTTCTGTTATTGCATTTACATATCCTAAGTCTAAAAACTACACTATGGTTGGTGCACATACTGACTCACCAAATTTAAAACTCAAGCCAAACCCTGTTATAAAGGAGCATGGAGTTGTAAAGTTTGGAGTAGAGCCTTATGGTGGACTTCTTTTAAACCCCTGGTTTGACAGAGATCTCTCTCTCGCTGGTCGCGTTTCATATCTAGACTCTAACAACACAATTAAAGAGAGTCTCATTGATGTGAAAAAATCTATTGCAACTGTCCCATCTTTAGCGATTCACCTTGATGACAAGGCAAACAAAGAGAGGACTGTAAACAAGCAGACCGATATCTCTCCAGTAGTGACAACGAACGATGACTTTGAGTTTGATGAGTTTTTGAAATGGCAGCTCTCAAAACAGGATATTTTAGATGTAAAAGAGTTATATGCAAGTGAGCTTAGTTTTTATGACACACAAAAAGCTGCATTTGTAGGTTTACATGATGATTTTATAGCTAGTGCAAGGCTGGATAATCTGCTGAGCTGTTATGTCGGAATGCTGAGTATCTGTAGTGTATCTGATGAAAAGCCTATGCTCTTTATAGCATCTGACCATGAAGAGGTGGGAAGTGAGTCTGTGAGTGGAGCAGGGGGCTCATTTTTAGAAAATACGCTTCGTAGAATGTATAGCGATTATGAAGATTATATGCAGATGATAAGAAGCTCCCTTTTAATCTCTGCTGATAATGCTCACGCTATCCATCCAAACTATCCATCAAAGCATGACAAAGAGCATGCCCCTAAGATAAATGAAGGTGTAGTTATCAAAGTAAATGCGAACCAGAGATATGCTTCAAACTCAAAGACTATTTCCAGATTTATGAATGTAGCATCTTCTCTTAATGAACCACTCCAAAATTTTGTCACAAGAAGTGATATGGGGTGTGGTTCTACAATAGGTCCTATCACGGCAACAAGACTTGGGATAGATACTTTAGATATAGGGCTTCCTACTCTTGGCATGCACTCTATACGTGAGCTCTGCGGAAGTGATGATGCTCACTCTTTATATAAAATTTTAATAGAGTTTGAATAGAGAATGTCGACAGTAACTCCAGAAGAACTCAATCT
>JBDLHW010000009.1:0-21000 GCA_039715155.1 Campylobacterota bacterium
AGAAGAACTCACTACAAAATTACTTTAGCTAAACCAGTTAAAGATAAAGACGGAACTTATAGATTACCACACCACATTAACCCAACTACTGGTGAGTATAAGTAGTCAATGGTAAAAATTGCTATTGACGCAATGGGCGGGGACTTTGGTCCTGAGCCAATTGTTAAGGGTTGTATCCAAGCACTTAAGAAAAAATCATTCGAACCTATACTTGTAGGAAAAAAATCAGAAATTTTACCTCTGTTACCAAAACGTTATAGAGATAAGATTTCTATAGTAGAAGCTGATGATGTTATTTCAATGAGTGATGCTGCAACTGACGCTGTAAAGCGCAAAGATAGCACAATTTTTAAGGCGGTTGATCTTGTTAAAAAAGGGGAAGCTGATGGTGTAGTATCTGCTGGACACAGTGGAGCTACAATGACGCTTGCTACTTTGAGACTTGGCCGTCTTAAAGGTGTTTCTCGTCCTGCACTTGTTACACTAATGCCAACAAAAACCGGTCGTCGCTCAGTTGTTTTAGATGTTGGAGCTAATGTTGATTCCAAGCCGGAGCATTTAGCACAATTTGCTGTGATGGGTGGATGTTATGCAGAAGATTTACTTAAGATTGAAAATCCAAGCATTGGAATTTTAGCTAATGGTGAAGAGAGTTCTAAAGGTAGTGAAGTAACAAAAGCTGCATTTAAACTGCTTGAAGGATACAGAGGCTTTAAAGGTAATGTTGAAGGTAGTGATATTTTCAATGGAAGCTGTGATGTAATCACTTGTGACGGGTTTGTTGGAAATTTAGTTCTTAAAGCCAGCGAAGGTGTTGCTTCTACAATCAGCCAGCTAATTAAAGATTATATTAGAAAATCCCCTATCGCGATTACCGGTGCACTTTTAATGAGAAAGGTTTTTAAGCTTCTTAAAAAACAGATCGATTATGCTGAAGTAGGTGGTGCGCCACTTATCGGTATTAAGGGCTGTGCAATTGTTAGTCATGGTAAAAGTAATGCTAAAGCGATAGAAAATGCAATATTTCAAGCTATCTCATATGTAGATACTGGTGTGAATGAGCATATTATTGAAAGACTACAAGTTTTAAAAGAAAAGGAAGCTTAATGGCTTATGCAGCTCTTCGTTCTATAGGTGCTTATGCTCCGCAGAAAATCTTAACAAATGATGATCTTTCTCATATGGTTGATACAACAGATGAGTGGATCACTAAAAGAACAGGAATCAAAGAGCGCCATATAGCAGCAGAGAATGAGACAACAAGTGACATGGGTGTTGAAGCTGCAAAACTTGCAATAGAGCGTAGCGGGATTGATGCGAGTGAGATTGATATGGTTATCTGTGCAACTATCTCTCCTGATTATTTCTGTATGCCATCAACTGCTACAATTATTTCAAACAAACTTGGACTTGGTAATGTAACAGCTTTTGATATATCTGCTGCGTGTACAGGATTTGTTTATATTCTCTCAATTGCAAAAGCATTTATAGAATCGGGTATGAAGAAGAATGTTCTTATAATCGGTGCTGAAAAACTTTCCGCAATTACTGATTATAAGGACAGAGGTACTTGTATTCTATTTGGTGACGGTGCTGGAGCTGCTGTAATCAGTGCAACTGATAACAAAGATGAAGCTATTATAGATGTTCATACCGGTGCGGATGGGACTTATGCCGATCTGCTTATGACTCCAAATGGAGGAACAGGTTCCCCGCATGATTCACTTGATCAAGAAGCTGGTGCCTGTTTTATGCAGATGAAGGGAAATGAGACTTTTAAAGTTGCAGTTCGTACACTGACTAAAGATGTAGTGGAAATTTTAGCTGATAATGAACTTGAAAGTTCAGCTGTTAAACACTTCATACCACACCAGGCAAATTATAGAATTATAAAAGCTGTTGGTGATGCTCTTAAGATGAAAGAGGAACAGGTTGTTCTGACAGTTGCTAAATATGGAAACACTTCAGGTGCTTCTATCCCAATGGCTATGAATGATGTTTATGAGCAGGGTAACCTTAAAAAAGGTGAACTGATGCTTTTAGACGCTTTTGGTGGCGGTCTTACTTGGGGAAGTGCTTTAGTGCCTTTCTCCCCTATTAAATAATTTCACTGTACTTACTATTTAGAGCATTAAAAACTCTTTTATGAAACTCCTCTTCTTGGGGCAGTTTTAAATCACTATCTCTTAACTTTTCTCCCCACATAGGGTTTGGAAAATAGCTGTCAAACTCATACCTTGCCATAATATGTATATGAACTCTTGGGAGCATATTTGCAAATGAAGCCATATTTATTTTTTTAGGATTATAGTAATGCTTCATCTCATATTCAACTATGTCGTAGACTTCCCAAAGTCTTAAACGCAGCTCTTTGGGCAGATCTCCTAACTCTTTATAGGGTTCTTTTGTGAAAATCTTAAGCCAAGGTATCTCACTCTCCTCTTTTTCGATATATAGTTCACTATCTTCGTAAATAATCATATGCATAGAAAATCCTTTTGATATCAATATAGTATCATAAGTAAGAAAAAGTGCTTGTAGAAATTGAAGGGATATAAAAAATTAGAAGTGAATCCCAAAGAAGGGATTCATAAGAAGTTTAGTCTCTGTTACCTCTGTAACCACCTGAATTTCTTCCGCCTGAACGACTACGGTTTCTATCTCCACCGCCACCTTCACGGTTTCCACGGTATCCACCGCCTCCACCTGAACGATTTCTGTCTCCACCACCACCTGAACGGTTTCTGTTACCACGATAGTTTCCACGACCGCGACCACGGCCACCACTGCCGCCACGTTTTGCAGCACGCTCTAAGATAGCATCTAATCTGTCAGCAGGAATACCGATAGTGTTTGGGCCTTTTATATCTTGCTGGTCAAGAAGCATAGAAACAAGCTTATACATAATCTGCTCTTCATCTATATCTTGTTTTAGCTGGTCAAGAACTCTATGCGCTTCATCATAAATTTTGTGCTCTTCAACTTTTTTAACAAGTGTGTCAACAGTTGATTCTCTTAGGTCATTTTTACTTGGAACAAAAGCGTGACCCATAGAAGTTCCAACTTTTTGCTTAATTCTTTGAAGCTCTTTGAACTCTAGAGGTGTTAAAAGTGTGATTGCTTTACCTTTAGTTCCCGCACGACCAGTTCTACCGATACGGTGAACGTAAGATTCAGGGTCAAATGGAATATGGTAGTTAAATACGTGAGAGATGTTGTTTACGTGAATACCACGAGCAGCAACATCAGTAGCAACTAGCACTTTTACAGAGTTTTGTTTGAAACCTTTGATAACAGTCTCACGTTGACGCTGCTCCATATCTCCATGAAGACCGTTTGCTAGGTAACCTGCGTTTGAGAGAACATTTGAGAGTCTGTCAACTTCAGATTTTGTTCTACAAAATACGACTGATTTTTTAGTCTGCTCTGCATCCATAAGACGGATTATTGCATCATCTCTTTCAGACTCTTCAATTACATAGTAAAGTTGCTCAATATCAGAGTTTGTAGTTTCACCTTTAGTGATAGAGATAAACTCTGGGTTTTCTAAAATTCTGTTTGCCAAAGTCTTGATAGGCTGTGGCATAGTAGCTGAGAAAAGTAAAGTTTGACGAGAAGTTGGAAGGTATGAGAAAATCTCATTGATATCATCCAAAAATCCCATATCAAGCATCTCATCTGCTTCATCTAGTACAACTGTTGAAGGTGCGAAGTTATCTAACATATTCTTTTTAAGAATATCTAAGAGACGACCTGGAGTTGCAACAACTACGTTAGCACCTCTTTCAATAAGGTCAAGTTGGCGTTTATATGAGCTACCACCATAAACAGTAACAGTTCTTACACCTAAGTTTCTACCATATTTAAACAGCTCATCAGAGACTTGAGTAGCAAGCTCACGTGTCGGAGTGATAACTAAAAGTTGTACTCCTGCATTTAGTTTCATCTTTGAGAGTGCAGGCAGACCAAAAGCAGCTGTTTTACCAGTACCTGTATGTGCTTGTGCAACCATATCACGTCCATCTAGTACAAATGGAATAGCTTGTGCCTGAATAGGACTTGGAGCAGTAAAACCTGCGTATTTAACAGCCTGTAGTACTTCTTTTTTTAATTTTAAATCATCAAATGTGATTGTGACTTCTTCGTTTGTAGTGTTTTCTTGTGCATTATCTTGCATCATAATCCTTTGAATACCAAGGAGATGACACAAGTTGCTAGGTGCACTTTAGCACAGCAGGGTATCTTCCCCTTAAAGTATTTCGCGAATTATATCCAAGTAAACCAAAATATATATTGAACTCTATTATGTTTTCAATCACTTAAGTTTATTTTGTTACTAAATTAATGTTGTCGCTCCATAAGTATTTACAATTATTTTGTATTTTGACATATATTCTCATTTTTAATAGAATTTATTATATTATTTAAATATATAAAAAACTCAGGATTTATTGTATGGATATATATTTGCTTGCTCTAGTTATTAGTTTTGTTGTTTTACTTATTTTACTTTTTTTATATCTTAAGCAGAGAGATATCTCTAGGGTTCTTAGTGTGGAAAAAGAGGAGTTCGCTAAGAGTAGTGAGCTTTTACTTCAAGAGAAAAATGATCTGCAGTTGCAATATGCAGTACTGAATACTCGCTATGAAGAGGAGATTAAATCTTCTCATGAGAAGCTGCAAACACTTAAAAGTGCAAAGGATGAACTCTCACGTGAGTTTAAAGTACTTGCAAATAAGATATTTGAAGATAAAGCAAAACAGTTTAGCTCTTCAAACAAAGAGCAGTTAGAACTGCTTTTAAAACCGTTTCGTGAGCAGATAACGAGCTTCTCTTTGCAAACTAAAGAGCAGTTTAATACAGAGCTCAAAGATAGACACCTTTTAAAAGATGAGCTCTCTAGATTAAAGCAGATGAACGAACAACTTTCTCAGGATGCTATAAATCTTACGAATGCACTCAAGGGTGAGAATAAAACGCAGGGTAACTGGGGTGAGATAGTCTTAGAGAGTATACTTGAACAGTCAGGACTTAGAGCTGGAGTTGAGTATGAGCTTCAGGCAACTCTAAAATCAGAGGAGGGGAAAAGTTATAGACCCGATGTCATTATTCATATGCCACAGGAACGTGACGTGATTATAGACTCAAAAGTATCACTTGTTGCTTATGAGAGATTTGTAAATGCAGAGGATCCATCTGAGAAAGCACAGGCACTTAAGGAGCATATATTAAGTATATCTTCTCATGTGAAAGGCCTGAGTGATAAAAAGTATGAAAAACTAGAGGGTGTAAACTCTTTAGATTTTGTTCTTCTGTTTATGCCGATAGAGGGTGCATTTTTAATTGCATTAGAACAGGATGGAGAGTTCTTTAAACGTGCATATGAAAATAATATCTTAGTTGTCTCTCCATCAACTCTTTTAGTTACACTAAGAACTATAGAGCATATCTGGAGAACACAGCGTCAGGAAGAACACGCTAAAAAGATAGCTGATGAGGCAGAAGCTATGTACGATAAGCTAGTGTTGTTTGTAGGTGAAATGCAAAAAGTTGGCGTTCACATACAGAAGGCTCAAGACTCTTATGAGACTTCGATGAACAGACTTAAAACCGGTAAGGGAAATATTATTAAAAGAGCTGAAAACATGGTAAAGCTTGGACTTAAACCCAAAAAGTCTTTACCAATATCTAGCGAGGAGAGTGAGTAGTTATTGTGTGAACTCTAAAGCTCTACTCTGCACATATCTTCTAGAGATTTCATCCATTCTGCTTGCAGCCAACATTGCTACTATAAAAGTCGCTATAAATGCGTAAGTCTGTGGTATCGTCAAAAAGTATGAGACAGCACCAAATCCTACTACCGGAATAAGTACAAAAAACAGCCCCAAAATCACTTTTATTTTTACTTTTATATCTGTTTCAAATTTTGAGCCAACACCAATCACACACCCTAAAGGATTCTCTTCAAAACTTTTCAACTCCTGAAGCAAGTCTACCTTTCGATGTTCCTTAGCACATCCACGCTCAGCCTTCTTAAAAGCACTGCTAACACTGTTAAATAAAAAGCTGTCCGTAAAATTTAAAAATTGCTTTATCATAATCAGACCTCACTTATAATTCTTATAAGCACATTATAACATAAATATAAAAACAGATAGTTTTTTCGTCATAGAAGCGGTATATTAT
Organism: Campylobacterota bacterium; assembly: GCA_039715155.1. Lineage (GTDB taxonomy): Bacteria > Campylobacterota > Campylobacteria > Campylobacterales > Sulfurimonadaceae > Sulfurimonas. The sequence goes on from JBDLHW010000009.1 coordinate 6,188, forward strand.
TTTGTGATTTTTAGCTATTATAGTGTCATGAATATACAGACACAATATAGTTATGAGAAAACATGGAGTGATACAAATGAGAAAGATCTCTTAAGAATTATAGAAGAAGAGATAGGTGATGCTGACCCAAAGGGTACACTGGCATATGTCAAAGAGGCTATCAAAGGTGGTAAAACCATAAGTGTCGGAAGTTGTAAGTTTAGAGTAAAGGGCTAAAATGGATAAGGAACTAGCAGAGGTTAATAAGTTTTATAATGTAATAGTCGAGTTTTTTGCAAACTACTCTTTACAGATAATTGGTGCTCTGATTATATTGGTTATAGGGGTTATAGCTTCAAAGTATATACAAAAATTGGTCTATAAAATTCTTTTAAACAATAAAATAGATGAGACCTTAAGTGGTTTTGTATCTAACTTTGTAAGGTTTTTAGTAGTTGCTATGATGGCTATTCTAGCCCTTGGTAAGTTAGGAATCTCTATTGCACCTTTTATCGCCGCTCTTGGTGCACTGTCTCTTACAGCTGGTTTAGCACTTCAGGGAAGTGTCTCTAACTTTGCTGCTGGAATAGTCTTAGTGATAACAAAACCATTTAAGATAGGTGACACTATAACTGTGAATGATGTGTATGGGGAAGTAGAAGATATAAAACTTGCATATACAGTTTTAAAAAATGAAGATGGTGAACAGATAACTATACCAAATAAGTATATGATAGGCGATGTTTTAGTAAACTCTTTTGCTTATAGAATTGTTGAAGGGAGTGTGGGTGTTGCATACAGCAGTGATGTTCAAAATGCGGTGAGTGTTATAAAGAATGTAATACTAAAGCAAGATGATGTAAGTCGTGATAATGAGCCAATAGTGGGTGTTGAGAAGTTTAATGATAGCTCTGTAGATATCGGTTACAGATACTGGGTTCCAACAAAGAGTTTTTTTAAAACGCAGTATGATGTGAATCTAAAAGTTTTAAACGCAATAAACGCAGCAGATATAACTATACCTTTTCCACAAAGAGAGATTAAAATTTTAGGAGATGAAAATGTTTCAAAGTAATGATATAGGAAAACTTATACTTAGGGTAACTGTTGGAGTATTGATACTTTTTCACGGGATGAATAAGATTATTTATGGAGTAGGTGGAGTAAAACATCTACTATCAGAAGCCGGACTTCCTCAGTTTTTGGCTTATGGCGTTTATGTTGGGGAGGTAATCACCCCTATATTTTTAATACTTGGACTCTATGCTAGAGTGGCTTCTTTAGTCTTAGCTTTTAATATGTTTATTGCAATTATTTTGGCACACGGTGGTTCTATGTTTCATCTTTCAAAACATGGAGGGCTTGTTATGGAACTGCCTCTCTTTTATTTTATAGCGTCAATCGTGGTATTTATACTTGGAAGTGGCAGGTACGCAGTTAATAACAAGTAGTCTTTATGGATGTCTAACTTTCATAGTAGAGTTTAGACTCCATCCGATTAGAGCCATGAGAGCTATGACAACAACTGCCGGTAAAAGATCGTAAGCATGTCCTAAATAAACCAGCCATAAAAGAATAGCTCCAAGTGGAGTCGGAATCCCTGTAAAGTACTTCTCAACTTCACCTGCATCTGCGTGAATATTAAAATGAATCAATCTTCTAAGTCCAGAAATAACATAGTAGATAGAGATTATAGAAGCTAAGATGAGTAAAGCAGTATCAAGAGAAGTCGCATAGACAGCTTGAAAAATTAGAAATACCGGAACTAAAACAAAACTTAAAAAGTCTGCAAAACTGTCCAGTTGAATACCAAACTCATTGGAAAGATTGTACTTTCTGGCAATCTTTCCATCAAAGATATCAAATGCACCACCAATCCATGCAAGGATAATAGCTATAAAAAAGTTGTTTTGAGTGATGAAGTAAACAGCCATAAGCCCCGCCGTGATATTTACAAATGTAAAGAGATTAGCTAGATTAAAGTGAGAAGAGGGTGTCCATAGAAATTTCATTAAATGCCTTTAGAATTTATTTGTAATTGTATCTTAATTTTTTATATCTATTTTGAAGTATAAATAATTTTTATCCTTTAATAATGGATATTACTGTATAGTTTCAAAGATGAAAAAATTTAAAAATACTCTTTTGTCGGTTTTACTGTTTTCATTTGCTTTTTTAGTAGTGCATGACTATGTGATGAGTGACTTAGGTATTTCTGCTTATCAGGAACACTCACTGGACAAGACATGTGTATCAGCCAAAAGCAGTTTAGATACAGTCTACCATCTTCACGACAGTGTACATACAATGATAACAGTGAGTATCGATGATACCCTTGTTACTTCTGTAACCCCTTATACAAAACCATCTTATATTGAACATAGCTTTGCCACAGATAACAGTTATGTACTGGAACGTCCCCCTCTAAGCTAAGCTTTTCCCTCAAATTTAACAGAACAAATTTTTATAAAAGGTACAAAATGAAACATGGACTATTTTTGGTCTTTTTCATCTCTGTGTATGCAAATGCTTATAATTTACACGAGATAAAAGAGTCCTTAAAATCGAACAATAAAACAAAATCAGTAGAGCTCAAAAGAGATTCTGAGATAGCAAAGAGCTCTCTCTTAAACAGTTATGAAGCACCAGCTCTTGGAGCTAGTGTATCTCATGCTAAAGCAGCGGATGACAGCGGTTTAGAATATAGTATTGGAATATCTCAAACTATTACTACTCCATTCTCATATTCAAGTAAAGATAGAGCTGTGAGACAAACTTCAATGGCAATTACGCAAGAGGCTAAACATCAGCTTCACGTGATTGAGCTTGATGTCTCTTCAAAGTATTATGCGGCATGTACATCAAGAGAGATACACAATAAATCTACACAACTATTTTTAGAGCAAAGTTTAAGATATAGACAGATCGAAAGAGCATATGAACTTGGAGAGATCTCTAAAAAAGATCTTCTTTTTAATAAATTGGATCTATCTAAGCTTCGCCAAAACATCAACGGGTATGAGTTGGTATATTTGGAAGATTTTTCCAGTCTTCAAGAGAGTGTAGACACTCTCAAAATTGATGATATTTCATGTGATGATTTATTAGCACCTACTGCAAATATAGAATTAAAAGAGATAGATGAGCATAGTGAGTTGAAAACTCTCGAGTATAAAAAGAGTGCTTCAAAAGCTCTCTACGATACACATGACTCTGCCATTCAAAGCATAGGTTATGAGCTTTTGTATGAAGAGGAGTTAGATACTTCGAGATATACAGCGGGAATCAGTATACCACTTGGAGCAGTGAGTTCTGAGCAAGAGATGCTAAAGGCTGAGATGTTATCAATGAGTTCATCTTATCAGGCAGAAAAAGAGTCCATGAAAAATGAGATTCTAAATAATTCACAAAAATTAAAATCAAAACTAGAGTTGATCTATTTTGAACTTAGAATACTTAAAGATGAGATACTACCACTAAATGAAGAGTTACTTAAACTATCTAAGTCAGCGCTGCAAGAGGGGGAGGGAACGGTAATGGAATATATCGATGCTTCACGCTCATACAGTGAAAATTTACTCGGAATGTTAGAACTTAAAAAAACTTACTACTATGAGCTTTTTGAACTTTACAAAATTGCTGATATGGAATATGGAGAATAATAATGATAAAAATAATTAGTTTACTTTTAATTACACTCGGCCTTCAGGCATCTCAAACTATAAAAATCACTGAACAACAACAGTCTGATTTAGGTGTAAAAACACAAAAAGTTACAATGATAGATAATATTTCATTTACCCCATATAACGGCAGAGTTGTTATGGATAAAAAAGATGTTATATCTGTTAGTTCAAACATAGAATCAATTGTAAAAGAGATATATGTCAGTGAGTTTGATCAAGTAAAAAAAGGTCAAAAACTTTTAACGCTCAAGAGTAATGCTCTTTTAAGTCTTCAAAGAGATTATATAGAATCAATTATAGAGAGTGAGAGTGCTTCTCAGAACTATACTCGTGACTTAAAACTAGAGTCTGAAGGGATTATTTCAACAAAAAAGCTTTTGGCTTCAAAAAAACTCAAAAGTTCATCTGCACTAAGAGTTACACTAAATGAAAATCAGCTTGTTACAAATGGGTTTACTCAAAAGATGCTCAAACACCTGCGTGAGACATACAAAGTAATACTTGAACAAGATATACACGCATCAAGAGATGGAGTTGTCTATAAAATAGATGTCAATGTAGGTGAATATGTTCAATCTGATCGTATGATGATAGGTATATATGCTGATGGAAAACGATTTATAGAACTGAGTGTCCCAGTTAAAATAGTTAAAGATATATCAATAGGAGACAGGTGTACGTTTTCTAGGCATACTGCAAAGATAATAGCAATCGGAAATGTTGTAAATGAGTCATCTCAATCTGTGCAAGTAAGAGCCCAAATTGATAACGCAGATGGAGTCATGATTAACAGAGTTTATGGTGTTAAGATTCATAAAGGAGTTAAGGGGGCTGTAAAGATTAAAAAAGGTGCTTTAGTCTTTCAGGAAAATAGCTCATATGTCTTTAAGCAAGTGGATAGTGGCTTTGAAGTGGTAAGTGTAAAGATTATCAGTGAAGGTCCATTCTGTTATGTTGTAAAAGCTGAGTTAAACGCAGGTGACAAGCTTGCTGTAACTTCAACTGCTGCACTACTTAGTGCAATGGAGAACGATGATGAGTGAAAAATTAGTTAGTTTTGCTCTTAATCAGAGAGTTCTAGTACTTTTAATTGCGTTTGCAACTCTTTTCTTTGGTGCATCATCGATGATGAAGTTGCCGGTTGATGCTTATCCTGATGTAGCACCTACTCAGGTGAAGTTGATTTTAAAAGCTTCGGGAATGACCCCTGCTGAGATGGAGTCTCGTGTAACAATTCCCATTGAGCAGAATATGCAGAGTATTCCAAATCAGACAATTGTCCGCTCACTCTCAAAATATGGACTCTGCGATATAACGATTGATTTTGAAGATGGGGTTGATATCTACTGGGCGCGACAGCAGGTTGCTCAAAGACTCTCTGAGGTTATGGATGATCTTCCGGCCAGTGTGACAGGGGGACTTGCCCCTATTACAACACCTCTTGGTGAGGTATTGATGTTTACTATTGAGTCAGAAACGCTTGACTTGATGCAAAAACGTACACTTCTTGACTGGGTTATTAACAGACGTATTCGTTCGATTGATGGAGTTGCAGATACAAATGCACTTGGTGGATATGTGAAGACTTATGAGATAGTTCCAAATTTTACAAAGATGAAACGTTACAAAATTAATATGGAGATGTTAAAAGAGACACTTGAAAAGAATAATCAGAATGATGGTGTCGGACGTCTCTCTTTGGGTGAACAGTCTCTTTTCATTCGTTCGGAGGGCAGGCTTAAAAATATTGAAGATATTTCCAACTTAATAATTAAGCATGATAGTGGTAGAGATGTGAAAGTATCTGATATTAGTGAGATTCAAATAGGTTCTTTAACTCGTGCAGGTTTTGTAACTAAAGATGGTGAAGAAGAAGCAGTTCAAGGTTTGATACTCTCACGTAAGGGCATTGATACATCTGGAGTTCTCAAAAGAGTAAAAGCTGAACTTGCAAAAATAGAGAAAGACTTGCCAGAAGGTACTACTCTAAATATCTTTTATGACCGATCTGATCTAGTTTCAAAAGCGATAAACACTGTCTCTACTGCACTTTTAGAAGCACTTGTTCTGATAGTTATAGTTCTGTTTATATTTTTAGGCAACTTCGCCTCAGCATTTAGTGTTGCTATTATTCTGCCATTTGCGGGGATGATGACCTTTATAGCTATGGGTTACTTTGGAATATCTGCGAACTTAATGAGTTTGGGTGGATTAGCCATTGCCATTGGTATGCTTGTTGATGCAGGTGTCGTTATGGTTGAAAATATAAGTGAACATCTAGCAGATGAGAAAAACAAGAGTGAGCCTAAGTTGCAGTTGGTTTTAAACTCTGCAACAGAGGTTGCAAGTCCGGTTTTTACCGGTATTTTGATTATTATCATTGTCTTCTTACCACTGTTGACACTCGAAGGTCTAGAGGGAAAACTATTTGTTCCTGTTGCTCTTAGTATTGTGTTTGCGTTGACTTCATCGCTGATTTTAGCATTGACTTTTATACCGGTAGTGAGTTTTTATATCTTAAAGCAAAAACCGCATGCAAAAGTGCCTCTGATGGTTTTTCTTGAGAGTAGATATGAAAAACTCCTGAAGTTTTCACTAGGCAATCAAAAAACTGTATTTACAGTTGCCGGGGTTTTATGGATTTTAGCTCTTGGTACTTATACTCAAGTAGGTAAAACTTTTATGCCTGAGCTTGATGAGGGTAATGTTATTATTGGGATAGAAAAAAATCCATCTATCTCACTTGAAGCGAGTCGTGATATAGACTTGAAGATTCAACAAGCACTCATACGTGAGGTTCCAGAAGTCCTCTCAATAGTTGCCCGGGGTGGTTCAGATGAGATTGGACTTGACCCTATGGGGCTTAACGATACAGATACATTCTTAGTTCTTAAGCCAAAAGAGGAGTGGAGAGTTCCATCAAATGAGTGGTTGCTTGATGAGTTCCGTCGTGTTTTAGATGAGTTTGTTGGAGTTGAGTATGGTTTTACTCAGCCAATAGCTATGCGTATCTCAGAGATGCTGAGTGGTTCTCGTGGTGATATAGTTGTAAATATCTATGGTGAAGATGCCACCAAACTAGAAGAGATTGCAAAAGATGTTTACAAGATTACAGAGCAGACAGAGGGTAGCAGTGATGTTTATAAAAAAGCGAATGAGGGTGTTGCATACTGGGAGGTAATATTTAAAGATGCTGCTATGGCTCGCTATGGAGTGACAAGAAATGAGCTCTCAGCATATCTTCAAGCTTCAGTGAATGGTGTTGAGGTTGGAATAATCCAAGAAGACCTCAGACGTATTCCACTTATGATAAAAGGCTCGCGTGACCTGCAAACGAGTATGAACAAAAACAGAAACCTTCAGTATGTTCTTAAAGATGGAACTGGAGTTGAGATAAACGAGTTAGTAGATTTTAAAATGACTCTTGGACCTGTACAAATTGACCATGAGAATGGTATGAGAAAATCTTTAGTGCAGACTAATGTTGTTGGACGTGACCTTGTTGGTTTTGTGGATGAATTGAGTGCGAAAATAGATGAGGGAATTGAACTTCCTCAAGGATATTTTATAGAGTATGCAGGCGAGTATCAAAATCAACAGCGTGCAGCTGCTAAACTCTCTTTTGTAGTGCCTCTAAGTATCGGGCTAGTATTTATACTGCTTCTCATGACATTTAAATCGTCACTTCAGGCATTTTTAGTTCTACTGAATATACCTTTCGCCCTTATTGGTGGGGTTTTTGGTCTTTACTTCAATGGGGAATATATGAGTGTTCCTGCATCAGTTGGGTTTATCGCTCTGATGGGTATAGCCGTTTTAAACGGTGTTGTAATGCTCAACTACTTCAACTACCTAAAAGATAGTATTAAAGACTCTATAGAACTTGTAACTGTGGGCTCTATTAGAAGACTTCGTCCGGTTCTCATGACTGCATTTATCGCAGCTCTTGGTCTGATTCCTATGCTTTTCGCAACAGGACCTGGTTCTGAGATACAAAAACCTTTGGCTATTGTTATTATTAATGGACTTGTAACTTCAACATTTTTAACTCTGGTACTTTTACCAATTTTATATCATAAATTTGTTGCAAAAAAGAAAAATAATGTAGATTTATAATAATCATCAAATGAAATTGATAACTTTTATCATTATTAAGATATTTATAAGTTGATATCTATTATCATTTTACTAATGAACTATTTAGGAAATGATAATGATTGATATGATTTTAATAGCACAAGCTGACACTGCGACTCCGGTAGTTATACAAAAGAGAGAGACAACACTGCAGCAGAGTGGATTAGTTCACTCTAAAGTTGCAGGTAGGTTTGAAGTCGTAAAAGAGCTTCCTAAAGAGGCAGATAGCTTTAATGGGATGTTTGATTATGCGGATGCTTTTGGTAAGGTACGTGCAGCATATATTAATAGTGCACATAAAATTAGTAACACTCCAAAAGATGTCAAACATGCAACTGCATTTGGTGGAGAGTTTGGTTTTAATACAGCTTCATTCTATAACTTTTCTGCACATATTTCAGCATATGTGTCACAAAGTGTGAATCCATTAAACCCTTCTGCTGATAAAAGAAATGAAGACTTCTTTGATGTAAATGGAAAGTCATTTGTCTATATAGCAGAGGCAAGTCTTGACTATAACAGTGATATTGTTCAAACAAGAGTGGGGCGTGTTAGAGTAGATACTCCCTATGCAAACTCTGATGATATCCGTATGGCACCAAATACTTTTGAGGGTGCTTGGGCAAATATAGACTACACACCTAGACTTAAAACGCAGCTACTTTACTTTAACAAATGGGCTGGTTATGATTCTCAAGATGAAGATGCGTCAGCATCTCAACATGAGTTTAAAAACCTTGTAGACAGTGACAGTTTTGGTATGCTTGGGGCATCTTTGACTTATGAGTACGCCAAAAACTCTGAGGTGAGTTTTTGGTATAATCACATCGACTCGATGGCAGCTATAGCGTATGCAGAGGTTGTAGGTATCTACTTTATAGATGGTGATGATTTTCACTTGGATTACGGTCTTCAGGTGAGTAGTATTGCTGAGTTAGATGACTCAAATGTAGATGGGAATGTTTTAGGTGCTATGGCAATTATGCACTACAGAGGTGCTTTTTTAGGTGGAGCTTATAATATTTCATACTCAGATGAGGGTAAGTATGTAACAAATGGTTTTGGTGGCGGTCCATACTACACCTCACTCGATGAAGCAACAATCTCAGCTATTTCTGAGGGAGCCGGAACTTCTGGTATACCTGCAAGTGATAATAATGCAGAAGCTTTTAGAATTGGTGGCGGTTACGAGTTTAAAAATGCAGGTCTTGATGGATTAGTATTGGAGTTGGTTTATGGAGAACTCTATAATGACAACGGAAAAATAAAAGAGAAAGATGCGATAGTGACTTATGAGTTAGGTGATAGATGGTACGCTGAAGCGATATATACTAATTATCAATCTTCTCGTGACAATAATACTTTCGATAGAGCTCTTGTGAGAGTTGATTACAGTTTTTAATCAGTTATTAATATGATATCTATTATCATTATGAAAATATAAAGAGTAAAGAATAAATTATGAAGACACTTCTGGATTGTAAAAAAGCTTGTAGAGTAAAAGTTTTAAAGTTAAATGCAGCTACTGATTTAAAACAGAGACTTATCTCATTTGGAATTATGAAAGGCTCTGAGATAGAAGTACTTGAACATGCCCCGGCTAAAAAGACCATAGAGATAAAAATCGGAAAAATGAGAATTGCTCTAAGAGATCAAGAAGCAGAGTTAATTGAGGTAGAGAAGTTATGATTGATACAGTGAATATGGATGGTAAAGCCTGTCCGGTAATAGCTAATCATATCAAAGTTGCACTTGTCGGACAGCCAAATGTTGGTAAGAGTATGCTTATCAACTCTGTGTCAAATGCACATCTTCACGTAGGAAACTTTTCAGGTGTTACGGTTGATAAGACAGAAGTTCTTTTTGACTATAAAGATTACCACTTTACTGTTGTTGACTTGCCGGGGACTTATGCATTTACCGACTATACAATTGAAGAGAGAGTTACACATGATTATCTATGTGCTGAAGAGTATGACATTATCATTAATGTTGTGGACTCCACAAACTTAGAAAAAAACCTTCAACTCACATCTGAACTTTTCACAATGAGTAAAAAGTTAGTTGTTGCCCTAAACATGACTGATGAGGCCGATAAAGAGGGTATAGAGTTAAATGCTGATTATATGACTGAGCTTATCGGTGTTGAGTGTATAAAAGTCTCTGCTGCAACGAAGCTAGGTATTGAAGAGCTGATAGATGCTGTAATACGTAACTATGAGAATGATAAAAATGAGTCTAAACTAATCTTTAGTGAGCCTGTTGAAGAGGAGATTGCCCAGATAGTCTGGTATCTTGACAAGCATAAGTATGAAGCTGTGAACTCATATAGAAACATAGCGATAAACCTGCTCAAAAATAATAAAAAAACATATGCAAAACTTCATGATAATCCTATCTGGACAGAGCTTCAACCGATTCTTATTGAAGCAAGTAAACATATAGAGCTCCACCATAGTAGTGATGATATAAAGGAGGCTTTTGCTGAAGAGTATGCTTCATTTAACAGAGGTGTTGTAGCTGAGGTTGTAAAACAGAAAAAACAGCTTGAGAAGAAAACATTAACTGAAAAAATTGACAATATTTTAATACATCCAATATTCGGAATACCGATTTTTCTATTTTTTATGTGGAGTCTGTTTCAGCTTACATTTGAGATAGGTGCTATACCTATGGATTGGATAGATGCATTTTTTGGATGGTTCGGTGATGCAGTGGGTGCAACGATTCCAAATGATGATGTCCGATCACTTGTTGTTGATGGTATCATAGCGGGTGTTGGTGCAGTTGTTCTTTTTGTGCCAAATATTATAATTCTTTTTATCGGTATAGCTCTTTTAGAGAGTACGGGTTATATGTCAAGAGTTGCATTTTTACTTGATGGGTTTTTCCATAAATTTGGTCTTCACGGTCAGAGTTTTATTCCACTTGTAACCGGTTTTGGTTGTTCTATTCCTGCATATATGAGCGCGAGAATTTTAAAAAATGACAGGGATAGACTTCTTACTCTTTTTATCATCGGTTTTATGAGTTGTGGAGCAAGGCTTCCTGTTTATGTTCTTTTTGCAGGTGCTTTTTTCTCTCCTGAGATGGCCGGTAATATTCTTTTTGCTATCTATATCTCCGGTGCGATACTCGGCCTTATAGCTGCAAAAATACTAAAGCTTACTGCGTTTAAGGGTGCGGATGAGCCATTTGTAATGGAGATGCCAAAGTACAGACTTCCATCTGCGAAGTTAATCTGGCATACAGTTTTGACAAAGACTATGATGTATCTGAAAAAAGCCGGTACATTTATCGCAGCAGCATCAATGCTGATTTGGTTTTTGAGTAATTATCCTAAAAACCTGATTCTTGAAGAGGAGTTCAGTGTAAAAATAGAAAATGCAGTTAGCCAAGAGGAAAAAGTGCATTTTGAAAATACTCTCTCTACTGAGTTGCTTGAACAGAGCTACCTTGGAACTATAGGTAAGTTTTCAGAGCCGATATTTGCTCCTTTAGGATTTGACTGGAAGATGAGCGTTGCACTTCAGACAGGTCTGGCAGCTAAAGAGGTTGTAGTCTCTACTCTTGGTGTTTTATATGCTCTTGGTGATGATGTTGATGAAGAGAATAGCTCTCTCATTAACGCAATTAGTAAAAATATATCATTCCCCTCAGCAATCGCATTTATCGTTGTTGTTATGATCTATCTACCGTGCCTGGCGGCATCAATTGTGTTCACTCGTGAAGCAGGTGGAATCAGGTACTTTTTCTATCTACTCTTTTTCACATCTATAGCCGCTTACTCAATGGCGTTTATAGCTTATAATGTTACGAAAATGTTAGTTTAGCTATACTAATGCCATATAAGGATGTATTTGTATGGCAAAACTTTTAGTTGTAGAAGGCAGTGTTATTGTTAGAGGCGTTTTTAAAGAGCTTCTTGAAAAAGATACAGACTTCACATATGATTTAGTAGCCACTTATGTAGAGGCGAAAGAGCTCTTAGAAAAAGATACTTATAGTTATGCCGTAGTTGAGAGAAACCTTGAAGATGCACCAAAGGGTGAAATAATTGCCCTATTTAATAAACACGGTATCGCCCCTTTAGTATTTACAAAAGAGATAGATGAAGTCTTCTTTGAATCTTTTGAGGGTGCTCAGATTGTAGATTATATCTTGAAACAGAAGTACAATAATATCACGTATGTTGTAGAGAGATTAAAACAGCTTCAAGCCAACAGAAGCACAACAGTCTTAGTTGTGAGTGACTCTAGTACTTATGGCAGTTATCTAAAACAGAATCTAAATATTCACAAATTTAATGTTTTGAGTGCTACAAATAATCAAGAGGCGTATGAAAAACTTGAAGCAAATCTAGATATTTCACTTATGATTGTTGATAATATAGAGCCAAATATTAATGCATTAGAGTTGATAGAAAATATTAGGCAGCGCAGAAACAAAGAGAGCTTGAAAATTATGGTTCTTGCAGATAAACCAAACTCATACTTTACCTCCTCACTGCTAAATGCAGGTGCAGATGACTATATTGTAAAGCCATTTTCAAGAGATGAGTTTTATATTAGAGTCTATCAAAATGTTCAAACAATATCTTTGGATTAACTTCTTATTAGTACGTATTTGTTAAAATAGTCTATGACAAAAATATTAATGATTGAAGATGACTTAGAGTTAGCGGAGATTCTTACAGAGTATCTTGTGCAGTTTGAGTTTGAGGTTATTACAGAAGATGACCCTTTTAAAGCAGTAAGTATATTAAAGTTAGAACCATTTGACTTAGTTATTTTAGATCTGACTCTTCCAGGTATGGATGGGCTTGAAGTGTGTGAAGCTATTCGTGAGCGTCAAGATATCCCTATTGTCATATCTTCTGCAAGAAGTGATGTGACAGATAAGATAAAAGCACTTGAACTTGGTGCGGATGATTATCTTCCTAAACCCTATGACCCAAGAGAACTTGAAGCAAGAATCCACTCTGTTTTACGTCGTTATGAGACCAAAGCTTCACAAAAAGAGGAATCAAAGAGTGATTTTAAGTGTGATAAATCAACTATGGTTATCACATACAAGGGTAGAAATATAGACCTGACTAACGCAGAGTTTGGAATACTTTCATATATGATCTCGAAACAGGGTTTAGTTGTCTCACGTGAGGATCTAATCCATAATGTAAATGCTATCAATGAAGACTCTTCAAATAAGAGTATTGATGTAATGGTTGGAAGAATCAGAAACAAGCTTGGAGATAAAACTCTCATAGAATCAGTTCGCGGTGTAGGGTATAAACTACTAAAATAAAATTATAAAATAATTTTCTCTTGCCGACTGGCAAAGCTTTAGTGAGGGGAATTGACAAAGGGATGCATTCCTTTGTTAAGGAGATATATATTGCGTAAACATGCTGTTTTAATAACTGTACTTTTTGCTCTTATCGTTACATTAGCAAGTGTAAGTGCAATTTTTTGGGAATTTTATAAGTTAAACAAACAGCAGTATATTGACCATATATTTACAAAATACTCAGTAATAACACAGATCTATCGTGATCATAAACAGAGAAAAAACTCAGAGATTATGCTTGAGGCTAATCTTGCAGTATATAAACTTCATACAATAAAAGAGAAATCTCAACAAAATCAGATATTAAGTGCTGGGAAAGTACTCAAACGCGAAGGCTTTGAGAGTATTAATTCAGCTGTAATGCTTAGTGCTAAGGGTTTATATACAAAAAATACAGTTAGTAAACTAAACGCAACAATGATAATGTACATCAACAGTATATATTTTCATATTCAAACACCTGATGGCTCCATAATGATTAAAGATGAAGAGTTAAAGCCATACTCGGGCTTAAATGTTCTCTATGCATATAGTACAATTTTTATGATTATTACTATCTCATTTATGTTGATTTTACAGAGGTTAAAACCACTCATCAAGCTCAGAAGAAAAGTTGCTCTCTTTGGTAGAGGAGATCTGCATGTCTCTTTTAAAACAAATAGTTCTGATGAGATAGGCTTAGTATCTAATAACCTTGAATTGGCACGTGAGAAGATACAAAATCTACTAGAGTCTCGAACTCTATTTTTAAGAAATATTATGCATGAGTTAAAGACTCCGATTGCCAAGGGAACGATAGCTACTCAGATGCTAGATACTCAAAAGCAGAGAGATAGATTTAGCTCAATTTTTTCAAGATTAGAAGCGCTTGTAGAAGAGTTTGCGATGATTGAAGAGGTGACGAGTGTCGGTTCAAAAGATGACTTTAAAGAGTACCGTCTAGTTGATATTATAGATGGTGCTATAGATATGGCTATGGTTGATAGAGGAAATGTAAGTGTTGTAATCGGTGGTGATGCTAAAATAACGGCAAACTATAGACTCTATACAACAGCTATTAAAAATATGATAGATAATGCGATGAAGTACTCTCCAGATTCACATATAGGGATTTTAATGATAAATGGTGAGCTCTGTTTTGAGAGCAGGGGTGATTGTCTTGCTCATCCACTACAGTATTATATTGAACCATTTACAAAAGACAACCCATCAAAAAATAGCTTTGGATTAGGCCTCTATTTAGTTGATTCTATCTTGAAAGCACATGACCAGGTTTTGGCCCATGAGTACGTGAGTGGGGTTAACCGTTTTATATTTGCATAAGTTTCTCATTGTAAAATATTAGGATGTTTATCCAAATAAAAGTAATTTTAGTAATGTTCTTTGCCATATCTTTTTTTGCTTTTGGGTGGCTCTCTCACTCCGCCTATGAGCCAGGAACAAGGATAAAAAAACTCTCAATCTTAGATAAAATCAAAAGAGATAAAGTCTTAAATGTAGTTTTACTAAATGCACCCTCAACCTACTATATAGGTAGTGAAGGTAAGCAGGGCTTTGAGTATGACCTGCTAAAAGCATATGCTAACCGTCTTGGCGTAGATTTAAATATTACAGCTGCTCATACAACCAAAGAAGCGATAGAACTTAGTAAAAACCCTGCTATAC
>JBDLHW010000090.1:0-7512 GCA_039715155.1 Campylobacterota bacterium
ATTAAGTTGTCTTTTCAGCCGACAACCCCTCTCGCCGAGGGTGTAGCTTTCACAGAAAATAATTTAGTAATTTTCTGCATAACTCTTTAGAGAAAAGTGACTGAATATAGCATGGACTTTGTTCATGCTATATGAGATGATTAATAGGTAGGAAATTCGTTTTCTAAACTTTCAAGTGCTTGTTTAGATTGAAATTGTTGCCACAGAGCATCATCATTGTTAAAACTAGATGGTGCACCAATAGCTTTTTTAACTGCATTGTTTACAGAAGCTTCAGGAACCGTTACTAGCATATATATTGCACCAGAAGGAGCGTTCCACATATCGACAGCTTTTGAGCCTTGCAGGTCAACTTTTGCAACCTGTTTTGTTACAGCAGTTGTAACCATATCTACAGTCTCAGCAGAACCATTTCCAGTTGCACGAGTGAAACCTTCCATCTTATCTTTTACCTGCGTTTGAATCTGTTGTGCTAAGTCACTTCTACCATTCATCATAGCCACTTTTCTCATGTGAGCAGTTCCTGCAGCACTCTTCTCAGCTACACCAACACCTGCATAAGATCCTTCTACCGCTGGAATACAAGTCCATCTAGGAGCTAACACACTTTCTTGTTTACAGCCAAACTCCTCAACCGCTGTTATTTCCGGCTCTTTATCTGAACAGCCTGAGATACCCAAAGCTATCAATCCTGCTACTACTAGTGATGAAAAAGTTTTTATCATTTTATGTCCTTGGTTTAATTATTGAAGATTATACAAGCAAGCATCTTAAAGTAGACTAACAATAATAATTAACTATTAGCTATAATTTCTCCCATGAAATATTACGCATATGAAGATTTTAAAAACGATACAAACAAGTTGATCAAAGAAGTAAAAGAGTTTAATCCGCAAACTATAGTTGGAATTGCCAGAGGTGGTCTCACTATGGCTCACTGCATGGCTGAGGGTTTAGATATACGTGAGGTTCAAACACTGCGAACTGAACTCTATGATAAAACTTCTAAACGTGATGAACTGACTATCTTTGACAGTTGTGCCTTGGGCAATGTAAAGAGAGTTTTAATAGTTGATGATATAGCAGACAGTGGTGAGACACTCGTAGCAATTATGAAACATTTAGAAGAGAAGTATAGTGAGATAGAGTTTAAGTCTGCAACACTTTTTTACAAAGAGACATCAGTATATGAGCCTCACTTTTGGATAAATGAAGCCAATGACTGGATAGATTTTTTTTGGGAGAGAGACTACTCTCTACCCTTATGACCCTCATGCTCTTTTGTAAAGTCAGTATCATAGATATACTCAGCAATAATTCTTAGGGTGCTCTCCTCATAACCAAGTAGAGGCATAAGTTCATACTTCTCTATTGCATTTAGCATAAGTGAACCCTCTGCGTTTGGTGTAAGTACCCATTTTGACATATAATCTACAAAATCTTTTTTCTCGGGAAATGCTCGTAAGTAGTTCTCTCTTATACTCATAATTGAAGGGGCAGAGTCATCTTTAGTCTCAAAATGACAAGTTATACAGTTTCCGTGAAATAGAAGTGAACCCATATTCCCTGCGTTTAGGTTCATGCTTAAAGATAGCAAGAGAGATGTAAATAAAATTTTACTTTTTAGCATCTTTTATCATCTCATATGCTTGGTTTATCTCTTGTGTTTTTGCTGTAGCTTCTTGCATATAAGCCTCATCTTTACCTTGGGATTTTATGATGTCTGGATGGTATTGACGAATCAGCTTTCTGTAGGCTTTCTTGATTGTGCTCATATCATCACACTCACTTACTCCTAAAAGTTTGTAAGCATCAGAAATATTCGCTTTTGGCTGAATGTTTTGCATCATTTTTTCAAATTGATCAAAGATTGCATGATAAGCATTTGGGTCAAACTCTAAAGCTTCAGCAATTGTTTGTAAAACTTCCTCTTCGCTTTGGCTAACTTCACCATCAACAAATGCAAGCTGGATTAAGAAGCCCATAAATTGCTGTTGTTTTGCACGGTCACGTTTGATGGATTGAGCTAAGTGATGAGCTATCTCTTGAGTATCATCACTTCTATCTTTCTCTTCGCTAAAAATTCTTTTTAAAATATCTTTTGTTTTCTCAGGTTCAGGAAAAACTGCTGATATGTCATCAAACATGATTCCAACAAGTTGTGCTTCAAGAGCATCAACTTTTCCATCAGCCTTAGCAACTTTTGCAACTAGTGCTACAAAGAGACCAAGCTCAGAGTTTTTGAGTGATTCATAAGAGACAGAAAAGTTTTTAAATGCCTCTTTTGAGTAGTCTGTGTATTTTGAGTAGCTTTTAAAAATATAGTAAAAAACAGCACCAAGCAGTGCTAAAACAATAATATTTCCCATAAAAATTCCTTGTATAAAATTAGGAAATTATACTGATAAGAACTTAAAAATATAGCTATAATTGCGTTTATGATTAGAATTAAAGAGATAAACAGTGGTGTAAAGTATATGCTTATAGCATCCTTTACATTTGCAATAATGGGTGCTTTTGCCAAGCTTGCCAGTGCTCATATGAGTTCACTTGAAGTTGTGTTTTTTAGAAATATTGCCGGTGTACTTTTAGTTGGAGTCGCTGTACTTAAAACCCCTATGGTACATCAAGGTGGAAAACCATTTTTACTCTTCTTTCGTGGGTTTATGGGTTTTACTGCTCTGCTTGCATTTTTTTATAATATAGCTCATATTCCTCTTGGTGATGCGATGACATACTCAAAAACTTCCCCTATTTTCACAGCTATTTTTGCTTTTATATTTTTACATGAGAAACTTTCTCTAAAGGGCTGGGGTGCTGTATTTATAGGTTTTATTGGAATTGTGTTTATAACCCAGCCAACAGGAGTAGGGTTTTCAAAATATGACCTGCTTGGTATTTTTAGCGGGATTGGAGCTGCTCTTGCATACACCTCCATACGTGAGCTTAGAAACTACTATGACACCAGAGCAATAGTTCTCTCTTTCATGCTCACAGGAACAATCGGTCCGATAATACTCTTTTTAATATCTCCATACCTGAGTATTCCAGAGCTTGATTTTATGCTTGGCGAATTTGTAATGCCAGAAGGTATAGTCTGGTTTTATGTCATAGCAATGGGAGTTTTTGCAACTATCTCACAACTGCTCATGACAAAAGCTTACGGAGAGACAAAAGCGGGAATAGTTGGAGCAGTCTCATATACAAATATCCTCTTTTCGATTATGGTTGGAGTTCTTTTGGGTGACTCTCTACCATCGATGATTACTACATTTGGAATACTCCTTATTGTTTATGCAGGAGTAATGGTCGCGCGTACTAAGTAGATATTAAACGCAATATGATATAATCATTCTTTATTTTTTAGAGACTATTAGTAGAGGTAGAGAATGAAGTTACTTGCAGGGCCCTGTGTCATTGAGAGTGAAGAGAACATTTTTAAAATAGCAAAAGGCTTAGAGAAGTATCACAGTGATGACTCTATAGATTTTTATTTTAAATCTAGTTTTGATAAAGCGAACAGAACTTCACTAGAGAGTTTTCGTGGTCTTGGGATGGATGAAGGTTTACGAATACTTCAAAAAGTAAAAGATGACTTCGGTTATAAGATAGTAACTGATGTTCATGAGTCTGTTCAGGTGCCAACTGTTGCAGAGGTTGTAGATATGCTTCAAATCCCTGCATTTTTATGTCGCCAGACAGACCTGCTTGTAGCATGTGCGAAAACGGATAGAGAAGTAAACATTAAAAAAGGGCAGTTTCTAAGTGCTGATGCTATGAAGTATCCACTTCTAAAAGTTCTTCAAACGCGCGGATGTTCAGAACCGACTTATGAAAACGCAGCGAAGCATGGTGTCTATCTGTGTGAGCGTGGTAACTCGTTTGGTTATGGAAATATGGTGGTTGATATGAGAAACTTGGTAATCATGAGAGAGTTTGCACCGGTTATTTTTGATGCGACTCACTCTGTTCAGATGCCAACTGCACAAGACGGTAAAACTGGCGGAGACAGCTCAATGGTTCCGCATTTGGCAAAAGCAGCAGCAGCGATTGGTGTAGATGGTTTCTTCTTTGAGACACACTTTGACCCAAGTTGTGCTTTAAGTGATGGACCAAATATGTTGAAGTTAGATGATTTAGATAAGTTAATAACAACAATTAAAAAAATACAAAGCATATAACTCTCTCTTAAAAAAAGAGAAGCTTTAGTGACCACAGCGGTCTAAGCGAAGTAAAAGGGACTTGTTCCTTTTGCGGACAAATGATAGGGAAAAGGTTCCCTTGAATTTTCGGGGTGCCCCTTGAGGGTAATGAAATAAAATATAAGGAAAATAGATGAATTTAGTTGAAGGTAAATTAAAAGTAGTAAATGGCAAGAAAATTGCAATCGTAAGTACAAGATGGAATCACTTTATTGTTGATAGATTAGTTGAAGGTGCAAAAGATGCATTTGACCGTCACGGTGGAAATGAAGATGATATCTCTCACGTATTAGTTCCAGGTGCATTTGAGCTTCCAATGGTAGTTGACCAGCTTTTAGCAAGTGGAAAATATGACGCTGTTTGTGCTTTAGGTGCAGTTATCCGTGGAGCTACTCCTCACTTTGATTATGTATCTGCTGAAGCTACTAAGGGCATCGCATCAGTATCTTTAAATCATCAAAAACCGGTATCTTTTGGTCTTTTAACTACTGATACTATCGAGCAGGCTATTGAGCGTGCAGGAACAAAAGCTGGTAACAAAGGTTTTGAAGCTATGACTACAATTATTGAGCTGTTAGACCTTTACGAAGGACTTTAGTCAATGGCAACTAGACATCACGCAAGAATGGCAGTGGTCTCACTGCTATACGCTTATGATTTAGGAAATGGAAACATTGCTGAACATACTGCAGAGATTTTAGAAGAGAAAAAAATACGCAACAAGCAGAAAGATTTTGCACTCACACTTTATGAGGGCGTTTTAGAAAATATTGAAGCTTGTGACAAAGCAATTATTGAGCACTTAAAAGAGTGGGATTTTGAGCGTTTAGGTGCTATCGAGAGAGCTACACTGCGTTTAGCCTCTTATGAGATTCTTTTTGGGGACCTTGATTCTGCTGTTGTTATCAATGAAGCAGTAGAGATTACAAAAGCATTTGGAACTGAGCAGTCACCTAAGTTTATCAATGGTGTTCTTGACGCTATCTCTAAGGATAAATAAAACAGATATGCAAAAAATAGTTTTTTTACTTATTTTTTTTAGCACACTAGCATTTGGAGCTAACGAATGTATAGTGTGTCATAAAGGTATAGAGGATATCAGAGACAGAGAGTCTGGTATGATGAAAGCTATTTTAAAGGTTGCAGAGAAAGCAGGGCATAAAGGTAACGACTGTATAGTCTGTCACGGCGGTAACCCTTACAATAAAAGCAAAGAGTATGGACATAAAGGGACTATTAAGTACTTCAAAGAGAATGACGGTCCCAAAGCTTTCTATCCATCCCCTACAAGTGCATGGATAAATAAAAATACATGTGGAACGTGTCACCCTAACCAAGTTGGTGCTCAGATGAACTCACTTATGATGAGTGAGGCAGGAAAGATTCAGGGTGCTATGTGGAGTTTTGGCGCAAAAGAGGGTTATAGCCACGTTAATGGAAATTACGACACGAAAAATCCGGAAAATCCTCATGACAGACTCGGCACTGATACATATAGAAAATATATGGAGAAGCTCGCAACTATGGAGCCTCAAGCATTTCCTGCCCAGCAGCATGAGCTTCCGGATGCACCAACAGCCGAAGAGATTCATAAAGACCCATCTTTAGCTGTTTACACATATCTTCGTCAAGAGTGTCTGCGTTGTCATACAGGCGGAAAAGGGCGTAATAAACGTGGAGATTATAGGGGAATGGGCTGTGCAGCTTGTCACATACCTTACTCAAATGAGGGTTTCTATGAGGGTAATGATAAAAAGATAAACAAAAAAGAGCGCGGACATCTTTTTACCCACCAGATTCAGAGTTCTAGAAAAGTAAAAGTAGAAGTGCATGATATCAACTACTCCGGTGTTCCTGTTGAGACATGTTCGACTTGTCATAATCGTGGGAAACGTATCGGTGTCTCATATCAGGGTCTGATGGAGACAGAGTATCAGTCGACTTTTGATGATGAAGGAAATGGACAACCCAAACTTCACACAAAACGTTATCTTCATATGCAAGAGGATATTCACTATAAAAAAGGGATGTTGTGTCAGGATTGTCACACATCAAATGACCTGCATGGTGATGGCTTTATTGCCGGAACAAACCTTGGTGCTGTTGAGATAGAGTGTCAGGATTGTCACGGAACTACAAAATCGTACCCTTGGGAACTCCCGATAGGCTACTCTGATGAGTTTAATACAACTGCGGCTACAGGTAAAGGAAGAGGTGTTGCACAGACACTTCAGAAGTATCTAAAACAGGGTTATGTACCCGAGAAAGAGGATGGTTTTATCTTAACTGCTCGCGGAAATCCATTGCCAAAAGCTGTTAAGAAGGGTAATAAAATCCTTATGCATCTGAGCTCTGGTAAAGATATAGAGCTTAAACCATTGAAGCTTTTAAAAGAGGAAGAGGCTCTCTCAAAAGAGGCTCTTGTTGCGATGGACTCTATAGAGGCTCATACAAGTGAGATGGAGTGTTATACATGTCACGTGCAGTGGGCACCCCAATGCTACGGATGTCATGTTAAGATTGATTATAGTGGTGGCAAACAAAATGTTGACTACCTGAAAGCTTCACATCATCATGATAAAAATGGTCGTACAGGTGAGATGAAAAACCTTAAAGATTATCTTGTGGATGGTAAAGTAACTGAGACAAGAAGTTACCTAAGATGGGAAGACCCGGCACTTGCACAAAATGGTGAGGGAAGAATCACTCCTGTAATTCCAGGATGTCAGACAACTATCACAGTAATTGGAAAAGATGGAGAGGCACTGCTGCAAAACCATATCTACAAAAATCCAAATGTAGAGGGAGCGGGAGAAGAGGGACAAAATGCTATCGATATGGCACCGGTTCAACCTCATACAATCTCTAAAGAGTCAAGAAGTTGTGAATCGTGTCACGCATCTGATAAGGCTATAGGGCTTGGTATTGGCGGTGGAAAACTAAACAATGACCCAAGAAAAAATACGATTATAGATTTGATGACGATAGATGGAAAAGTGATTCCTAGAAAAACTGATGAGCAGATACCGGGGATTCCAAATCTAAAGCATGATTATTCTCAGTTTGTAGATGAAAACGGAACTCAGCTTATGACAGTTGGACACCACTTTAAACTCTCACGTCCACTCGATAAAGCTCAAAGAGACAAGCTGGACCGCAGAGGAATGTGTCTCTCGTGTCACGTAGATATACCAAAGGGAAATCTGGCAGTTTCAGCTATGACACATGCTGCAGAGATGGCAGAGATAAATGTAGATAACAAGATGCACAGAGATATTTTAAATAAATCTCTGAACATAACGGCATGGCT
>JBDLHW010000091.1:0-7477 GCA_039715155.1 Campylobacterota bacterium
TGTTTAGATGTTATCGCTGAGTCTATCAATATCGCTCTTGATAAAACGCAAAATGTAAGTGCAGTTATAGAAAATACAGCAGGACAGGGAAGTAACCTTGGCTGGCGCTTTGAGCATTTAGCGCATATAATTGACAAGATAGAAGATAAATCACGTGTAGGTGTATGTATAGATACATGTCATATGTTTACAGCGGGGTACGACATAAGAACAAGAGAAGTCTATGATAAAACTTGGGATGAGTTTGAAAAGATAGTAGGTTTCAAATACTTGATGGGTATGCATATCAATGACTCAAAACCGCCTTTAGGTTCTCACGTAGATAGACACCACTCTCTTGGAAAAGGTGAGATAGGTCTTGATGCCTTTAGATTTATAATGAATGATGAGAGAATGGATGATATCCCGCTTATACTTGAAACAATAGATGACACTATTTGGAAAGATGAGATTGAACTCCTATATTCTTTTGAAAATTAAGGTTTAATCTTGTAGTATTGTTACAAATTATTTTAAAAAAAAGGGTTTGTAATATGAAAAAAATCGCTTTGATGTCACTCGTGGCTAGTTCTGTTTTAATGGCAGGCGGGTATAAAATACCAGAGGCTTCACTAAACGCAGTAGCACTAAGTGCTGCGAATATCGCTCACACTAAAAGCGCTGATGCAGCGTACTACAACCCTGCAAATATGGTTTTTATGTCTGATGAGAATCATATTGAAGCTGATTTGACTTATATTGGGTTGAGTGCTGTGAAATATGACGGTACTGTTAATGGTGTTCCACAAGATAATATAGAATCTGAATCTGAAAATTTCTTAGTTCCATCACTTCACTATGTTTCAAGGGATGTTAGTGGTGCTCATTTTGGTTTGAGTGTAGTTGTCCCTGGTGGCCTGTCTAAAAGATGGAATGGTAGTTTGGCTACTTTTTCAGCAGAAGAGTTTACATTGGAAACTGTTGAGATTAATCCAACTGTTGCACTTCCTATAGGTGATAAAATTGGTGTTGCTATTGGTTTTAGAATGATTCATTCTAGTGGTATTGTTAAAGCAACAGGAGCTGGGCATCCTCAACTGGGTACATATTCTCAAGATATGGAGGGTGATTCTATAGACTTTGGCTATAACTTAGCACTAGCCTATAAACCAACGTCAGAAATAGAAGTTGGATTAACGTATCGTTCTCAAATTGATTTAACAGCAGAGGGAAGTGCAGAATTACATTCTGATAGTATACCGGTAAATGGTATTTATAATGGAAGTTTGACAGTTCCTATCCCAGCTGCTCTTAGTATAGCTGCTGCATATACGCTAGCTACAAAAACAACGGTAGAGTTTGTTTATGAAAGAACTTATTGGTCTGCATATGAAGAGATAGATTTTAACTATAATGATCCTTTTGCGGAAGCATCTTTTGGACTTGCAAAACCAAAAAATTGGAACGATACAAATGCATTTCGTTTAGGTGTAACTCAAGAGTATGATAATATGACTATTATGGCTGGTATGGTTATTGATGAAACACCAGTCCCAGATGAAACAATAGGCTTTGAGCTTCCGGACTCTGATTCTTTTTCAGTATCTCTTGGTGGGCGTTACCAGATTGATGAAAAAATGGATGTTGGGGTAGCTGCTCTTTACTCAATGAGAGAAGATAGAAAAGTAGATAATGATGATTTGACGGGTGAGTTCACAAATTCAAACGCTCTACTTATCTCTGTAGGTATGGGCTATAAATTTTAAGGAAAGAGTTGAAGACATTAGTTAACTTTCTATCAGAGAAAAAAATTGAAAAATCTGATATTTTTATACATCTAAAGTGTAGTTCTACTGAGGCAAAAATGCTTCAGTACCTCTCACGTAAATATATGGAAGGTCAGGATGATGTTCTAGTTTTAGAGCTTCTTCAAGACCTATACAAAACTGAAAAGTATGAGCATTTAGAACACCTCAAAGAGCTCAAAAATCTACTTGAACTTGGTTGGTTGCATCAGCAGAGTTTTACTCCTCTAAAAATCTCAGAAGTAACCCCACTTGAACTTTTAAACACTGCAGTAGGACTTACTCCCTCATTTTTAAAACTTCTTCAAGATGGAACGCTTGATTTGGACCTGCCCGATATTAAACCTTACGGTGATCACCTTGAGTACCTTCAGGATCAGTTTTTTAGAATAGAGCTCTATCAGAAGATGTCTGTTATTCGTCAAAATGTACATGAGCACTCTTTAGGAATAGACAGGGTACAAAACAAACTTAAACTTCTTGAAAAGCGTATAGAGGAGAGAGTCGGTGAGACCTCTGAGGCACTTGTCTTAGATAAGTTTTTCAAGCAAAAAAAGATGAGTTGTTATGAGCAGGTTATCTTCATAGCACTTCTACGTGAGGAGTATAGTGCCTCAGACACTTCACTACGTGAGATGAACTCTCTGATTGATTTAATCTCTGTAGATGAGTATGAGAGAATTAAAAACCGCTCTCTTTTAGAGGAAGGCTCAAATCTTTTAAGCGGTGGGATAATTGACTATGAAGAGATGTTAAATCCTTTTGGCGGGATCTCACGCTCTTTTTATATAGTCGATGATGTTCTCCAGAGTATCATCCATCCGCAAAAGAGAAAAAAAGTAACACGACTGAAGTTAAATGCGCTTGTTGAAGAGCAGGAGATATTTGAACTTATAGAGAGTGATACATCTTTAGAAGATGTGGTTTTAAACAAAAAGACAGAAGAGACTCTACAAAACCTTATGAAACAGGTTGATAAAGAGGTTGTTAATCGCCTCGTTAAATGGGGTGTAAAAGATAAAAAGAGTGGAATTGATGCCAGGATTATCTTTTATGGTGCAGCTGGAACCGGTAAGACTATGACAGCTTACTCTCTTGCAAAATCACTTAAACGCCAAGTCCTCGCTTTTGACTGTTCAAAAATTCTCTCTATGTATGTAGGCGAGAGTGAAAAGAATGTTAGAAAGATTTTTGATACCTTTTATGAGCTGAGTGAAAAGACAAAAACAGAACCTATATTACTCTTAAATGAAGCAGACCAGTTTTTGGGAGCAAGAAGCAGCGGAAATATTACCGGTTCAGACCAGATGCATAATCAGATGCAAAATATTTTTTTAGAGCAGATAGAGAACTTTAGAGGAATGCTGATAGCTACTACAAACCTTTTAGAGAATATCGACAAGGCATTTTCACGACGTTTTAACTATAAAATAGAGTTTAAAAAACCCGATAAGGCTCAACGTGAGGAGTTATGGAAAAAGATGCTTCCAGTCGATGCTCCGTATGAGAAAAACTTTGACGTAAAAGAGTTGGCAACATACTCTCTGACCGGTGGACAGATAAATCTAATCGTAAAAAATACAGCCTACAGAGTTGCAGTAAGTGAAGAACCGATCTTTACTCTTAAAGATTTTATAGATGAAATTCAAAGAGAAAAAGATGCAAATTTTGACAGTGAAAAATCTATGGGATTTTTAAATAAATGAGATATTTTATAAGTTTAATTATTTTAGCTGTATTAACAGTTGTTCATGCTAAAGAGAGTTATCCGGAGTTGTTTGCAAAACAGGGAACACCTCTATACAAAGCGATGATCTCTTTTAGCAATATAGAAGAAGTACCTACTTTAAAAACAGTAATTGACGACTATGTGTCTGAAGCTAAAGAGACAAAAGAGCTAGGTTTTAAGGCAGATAAATTTAAAGAAAAAAAAGATGTTAACATTTATTTTAAATCATTAAGGGCACTTCAAAATAGACATGATAAATTGATAGGATTATCTACCAGAATATTATACGAAGCTATAAAGAGTGATGACTATAAAGAGTTTAAAAACATGATTAGCCTCGGGATTTCTTATTATGAGAAAAAGCCTAAAATGAGAGAAAATATACTTAAATACTATAAAAAAAATAGAAAAATATTTAAGATTAACTCTTTAGAAAAAATACTTAGAGATGATAGAAGCATTGTTAAACACTATGATGAGACTGAGTATGTTTTCTCAGAAGATTTTCAGGCTCAAGAACCGTATAGAGCAGATAAGAAAATTATATTGTTGAGTATGAACGGATGTGGCTGGTGTGATAAAGTTAAAGCTTTACTTGATAGCAATGCAAAGCAATATCAGGAATTAAATATTGAAAATTTTGAGGGAGCTAGACTCTACAGAAAATATAATGGAAGTGGAGTCCCTATAACTATAGTCGGTGATAAGGTTATTCGAGGGTATAATCCTGTTAAAATATTAAAAGAAATTCAGTAAAAATTAATAACAATAGTTATATAGTGTTTAAAATTATAAAGTATTAAACAAGATGATAAGAACTAAAGTTCAATACAGGGAGGCACTAAATGCCGAGTCTTAAAAAAGTAATCGTAGCTGCGCTAGTAGCTCTATTTATACCGGTGTTGGTAAACGCAGGCGGAGTTGGAGTTTATGTGCCTTACTCTATGGGTATAGAAGCTGATAGAACATCGACTGATGACTGGACTGGAGTAGAGTCTGAGTATAGTTATGAATTAGAGAGAAAGAGTGGTTTAGGTATAGCTTTTGCAACAAATCTTGGACAAGAGCGAGTATTTGGCTATAAATTTGCTTTAGAATTTACTAATCCAAAAAGTAAAACTTGGACAAACTCATCAGACAAAATAGAGATGCTGCATACGTTTGAGTTTGGAATTGCACGTACACAAGATGTGAAATTTTGGATAGGACCAAGAATCAATATGGGATATGAAACATTTGATAACAGTTCATATGAGAGAGATGGAATAGAGTTTGGTGTAGGACCGGCAGTTGGTATAAACATAAATTTAGGGCAACAATTCACAATCGCTTTTGATATTGATTATAAGTATGCGTGGCAGGGTGGTTCATGGAGTACAGCATCAGGTGATGGTACATACGAATCAGATATTACAGGCGCAACAGCTCGTTTAGGCGTGTTTTATAGATTTAATGAGTAGATAAAAGTCTGCAAAACTACTTATGTTAAAGTGTAGAATAGTAGAATATATTACCATTTTACACACTTAATTTCCGCTAAAAAAGTCAATGTTGCGATAAGTGACATTCGATTTTCTTTTTTTCAATCAATAACTTTTTTTTAATACTCTTTTTGATATAGTGCAGTAACTGTTCTTTCTAATGAACAATTCTCAGATGTCCCTAACGGACACTGTTTTAAAGCGTTAGAAGACAAATATAAAAAGGGATTATATTTTTTATAAATATAATTTCTAATTTTAAAGGTAGGTTATATGGATCATATTGCTACAGCAAATCCGTATTTTGGGGTATTTGTACTTTTTGTAATCACGTTTGGTGCGTTTTATGCGACAACAGTGATCGCTCGTTTAGCTAGTCGCGCGTTAGCTTCGAAAGAGAATGAAAAAATCAAGTTATCGGTTTATGAGTGTGGACCGCAGGTAACTAAACAACCAAATAGAATTTCGCCACAGTTTTATCTGTTTGCACTTCTTTTCTTACTGTTTGATGTTGAAATCGTGTTTATGTTCCCATGGGCGGTAGATTTTAAACTTCTAGGTTGGTTTGGTTTTGCTGAGATGTTAATGTTTATCTTACTTTTAACAATCGGTTTCGTATATGCATGGAAAAAAGGAGCGCTTGAATGGCACAGCATAAAGTAGATTATACAAAAAGTGGTGGTTTACCAGTAGCACTTACAAGTATTGACAAGATAGCTAACTGGGGTCGTTCAAACTCATTATGGGCAATGACTTACGGTCTTGCCTGTTGTGGTATTGAGATGATGGCAGCAGGTGCTTCTAGATTTGACTTTGACCGTTTTGGTACAATTTTTAGAGCCTCTCCACGTCAATCAGATGTTATGATAGTTGCAGGGACTCTTACAAAGAAGCATGCTGAGTTCATTAAAAGACTTTATGACCAGATGACTGAGCCAAGATGGGTTATCTCTATGGGTTCATGTGCAAATACTGGCGGTATGTTTAACACTTATGCAACTGTTCAGGGTGTAGATAGAATTATTCCAGTCGACCTTTACCTACCTGGTTGTGCACCACGTCCTGAGACACTTCAGTATGGTGTAATGTTACTACAGAAAAAAATCCGTGCAAACAAAGCTGGCAATGCACAAAAAGCAAAAAGGTTAATGTAATGAGAGCCTATACACCTAAAGATGATGTACAAGCAAAGTCATACTATACAGACAGATATTACGTAGCTCCTCAAGTACCAAAGCAAGAAGTTGAGAGTGATGCAGTTTTTGCTGCAGATTTAGCTGCGATTAGTGCTAAGTTTAAAGTAAACGACTCTTATATTCAAGTTGGTCAGATGGTTGTTTATATCAACCCTAATGATATCTATGGCGTACTGGAGCTTATGAGAGATGAGCTAGAGTATACTCAACTTTCAGAGATGAGTGCTATCGACTTCTTAGCAAAAAACAACACTTTTGAAATCTTCTATCAGATGCTGAGTATGACTAAGCGTAAACGTATTCGTATTAAATACTCTATAGAGAATGGGCAAGCTGTTGATTCAGTTGAGAAGCTTTTCCGTTCTGCTGACTGGAGCGAACGTGAGATGTTTGATATGTTTGGTATCGAAGCTAACGGACACCCATTTATGAAACGTATTCTTATGCCTTACGACTGGCAGGGGAACCCACTTCTTAAGACTTATCCACTAGAGGGTGATGAGTTTGCTGCTTGGTATGAAGTAGATAAGATTTATGGAAAAGAGGCAAGAGAAGCTATCGGGCCTGAGATTCGTGACACTGCAAGGGTTGACAGATACGACTCAGAGCGTTTTGCACGTCTTGGTTTTGAAGTACCTAAGGGAACTGAAATCACAGGTAATGAGCCTAAAAACGAAGAGAACTACCAAGAAGATGGTGGTGTTTTCTTAATTAAAAAATTAGATAAAGAGTCATCAGTTGTTGTTGATGATCCTCAAAGATAGGGTGGTATAAGATATGGCACAAGTAACAAATAGATTAACACCATTTTTTGAAAATATTACATTTGACAGAGATGATAATGAGCTAATATTAAACTTCGGTCCTCAGCACCCTTCTGCTCACGGGCAGTTACGTTTAATGCTTCACCTTCAACAAGAGCAGATTGTTAAAGCACATCCAGATGTTGGATACCTTCACCGTGGTATGGAGAAGATGGCTGAAAATATGATTTATAACGAGTTTATGCCTACTACAGACCGTATGGATTATATCGCTTCATCTTCAAATAACTATGGTTTTGCACTTGCAGTTGAAAAGCTTATTGATGTAGAAGTTCCTCGTCGTGCGAAAGTTATTCGTATGATGCTTTTAGAGATTAACCGTTTGATGTCTCACCTTTTCTGGTTAGCAACAACAGCTCTGGATATCGGTGCGATGACAGTATTCCTTTTTGCATTCCGTGAGAGAGAGTATCTTATGGATATTATCGAGGGTTATTGTGGAGCACGTTTAACACATGCGGCT
>JBDLHW010000092.1:0-7339 GCA_039715155.1 Campylobacterota bacterium
CATCGCTATGATATCTCCGGTAGCAGAATCTAGAGAGACTAAAGCACCATTTAGCAAAGATGTATTACTGTCATCTACCTCATACTCCTCTCCGGCCAATGTCGCTTTTTCAAGAGCTATCGCCTCTTTTTCTCTATACCCTGCGATTCTCTCTAGAGATAAGTCATATGCATACTTTAGCGATTCACGTGCAGCTTCCTGAAGTCTTAAATCAATAGTAGTGTAAACATCATAACCACCTGTCTTAAAGTCTTCTATACCTTTTTCTCTAAATACACGGGCTACTTCATCAACAACAAAGGGTGCCTTGTTTTTAGTTAGAGTCTCATCAAAAACTTCCGGCGATTCTAAGAGAGCCTCTTGGTACTCACTATCCTCTATCCATCCAAGAGTATGCATTCTAGAGATAACTCTGTTTGCTCTACCCATTGAGATTTCATAGTTTTTTGTAGGAGCATAGGTACTTGGTGCTTTTGGAAGTCCAACCAAAATTGCCATCTCTTTAAGTGTTAAATCTTCAAGCCGTTTGTGAAAATATCCGTCTGCTGCAGTTTTTATACCGTAGTATCCATGCCCATAATATATTTCATTTAGATAGCGTTCGAGTATCTGCGTTTTTGTTAAAGCACGTTCAAGTTTTATTGCCAAAATCGCTTCTTTAATCTTACGTGAGATCTTTTTCTCTCGTGTTAATAGTACATTTTTCACTAACTGCTGAGTAATAGTGCTCGCACCCTCAACTGCTTTTCCCGCTCTTGCAACCTTAATAGCAGCACGAAAAATTGCATCGATATTTATACCGGGGTGTTCAAAAAATGTTGTATCTTCTATGGCCACTAATGCTTCAATTACTCTAGGCGGTATCTCTTCAAACGAAGCATAAAACCTATGTTTTCCATCAAACACATTAGCAATCTGTTCGTTATTCTTATCATAAATTCTACTTGTGATTGATGGCTTATAATCTACCAGAGTTGATATATCATAATCGTATCGAAGCAGATAAAATCCTAAAATTAAAAAAGGAGATATAAACCCTAAAATAACAGTTGTTAAAATAATCTTCTTTATATATATCTTCATTATTCTCTAAATTCCCTATTCGCAAAATTTGCGTCAATTAATGTTTTTGTATAATCTTCTTTTGGACTTTTCAATACATCTTGCATTATACCACTCTCTACAACTTTTCCATTAGCAATCACACAGATATCTTCACACAGGTATGCAGCGGAGTTCATCTCATGTGTCACAAAAAGCATTTTAAAGCCCTCTTTTTTTTGAAGTGTTTTAAGCAGATCTAAGATCAATTTTGTATTTTCCGGGTCCAGTGCTGTTGTCGGTTCATCTAACATTAACAGCTTTGGTCCAGACTCTAGAGCCATAGCAACTACTACACGTTGCAGTTGCCCGCCTGAAAGCTCTGGAGGAAATCTATCTAAGAGCTCTAAGTCTAATCCCACATCACTAAAAAGCTTATTTACTCGCTTCTCATCGGTAAAAAACTGTTTTCTTATTTTAGTAAGCGGTGAGAGCGCAGTGAATGGATTTTGAGGCACTAAAGAGAGAGTGCCTCCAGCTTTTAATTCAAATTCACTATCACAATCGAGCTCACGTTTCATACTACTGGGTAACATATCCAAAAGTGCTTTGAGGGTCAGACTCTTTCCGCTTCCACTCTGACCGACAAGAGCAAGTGACTTTGCAACCTCAAAACTAATATCTACAAGAAGTTTATCATCCAAAGAGATTTTAAGTTCATTGATTTTCATCTACACTGCTTCTTTTATTTTTCGACATAACTTTGTGAGCTCATCACTACTCTCGCCAACTCTTGCGATAACTCTTAAAATCGCACTTGGCACTGTTGGCTGACGAATCCCACCTATAGCGTATCCATCGTCTTTAAGAGAGTTTTTAATCTCAACAACCATCTTATTGTCACCTATAGGTATTGCTACTATCAAACCATCTATCTCAATATCAAAAATCTCTTTGACTATCTCTTGGCGTTTAGAGATTTCACTCTTTAACTCTTGCGAGTTTTGTAAAATATACTTCAGTGAATTGTGTGCTAAAAGTGTATCATATAAAGATAACGAAGTGGCATATATGATGGGTTTTGCACGATTTATAAGGTAATCAACTATATGAGAAGATGCCAAGATGTAAGCACCAAAGCTTCCATAAGCTTTTCCAAGTGTCCCCATCTTAATATGATTTGCTTTTATCTCAATACCGTAATAATCAAAAACACCCATCAGTTTATCTCCAACTACACCACTGCTATGTGCTTCATCAACTATTAAAAGTGCATCTTCTTTATCGCAAATTTCAAATACCTCACGTGAGCATAAATCTCCATCCATAGAGTAAATCCCCTCAACAGCCACTATCTTGCGTTTAGCCTTTGAAGCCTTGAGAAGCTTCTCTAGCTCACCCATATCATTGTGTTTAAAAAAGATTACATTTACACTCTCTAGATTTGAAGCCAAAACACCTGAAGCGTGATAAAGCTCATCCATAAAAAGAGTATCGCCCTTTCTTACAAGTGCTTCAACTAAAGCTATATTTGCACTGAAGCCGCTCCCCAAGATAACACCATCTTCAAAATCATTTGCAAGGCAGAGAGCATCCTTAAAATCTTTATGGATTTGATGGTAGCCATTTACTAAAAGTGAGGCTTTTGTACTATGTACCTCGAGTTTGTCTAGCTCTTCACAAGTCTCACGGTGCAGCTCCTTGTTGTGAGAGAGTCCAAGATAATCATTTGAAGCAAAATCTTTTAAAGAGTAGTCTAGCACCTCTATAGTTCTATATCTTCCAGACTTTTTTAGTGCTTTTATCTCGTTTTCATAGTAGTTCATTATATAAATGCCCCTAGTACTTCCACACTCAGACCCATCGCAGTACTCTCATAACCTCTTACCTCTTTTATGTAAACTTTACAAAATCCCTCAACCATGCAAGCACCGGCTTTTCCTCTCCACTCACCACTCTCGAGATACTTATCTAAATCGTCCATATCAAACTTTTCAAAAATATAATCTGTCTGAGAGATATCTATAATCTTGCGCTCTTTTGAATGATAGACCATACAAGTAACTATAGAGGTTGTATTTCCGCTCTGAGTCATCAGAATATTTCTAGCATCATCCACACACTTTGCTTTTCTTAAAATCTGACCTTGACTCGTCACAACTGTGTCAGCAACTAAAAGTGGATAATCATCAAATCCAAAAGCTTTTAAATTAGCCTCATACTTTCCTAAAGTTGCCTGATACACAAAGTTCTTCGGCGAAGTAGCGACAATAGAGTCTTCATCAAAATCTACACTCTCTTGCATAAATGCAACTCCTGCATCTCTTAAAAGCATTGCACGAGTATCTGAAGATGAGGCGAGTCTAATCATTTTACAAACCTCTTCAACTCTTCTATGACATCTCTGTACTTCTCTTTTCTCCAGTTGTTAAAAGAGGGGTGAGGTACATACAAAACCTCTTGAAAATTATCTCTATAGAGGTAGGTCTCAAAACAGTTTTGAGCAAAGTTTCCACACAGTACTATTTTTTTATCTTTATGCTTTTTAAGTCTCTCTGCGAAGTCACTCATAACTCTATCTATTACTGCGTTTATTCCAAGCTTATCACTTTTTCTAAGCTTTGGGTTTTGGCGAATTTTCTCAAAAAACTCTAGCTCTTTAAGCTCTACGTTTAAGTAGGCAGATTTTTGAAGAGGATAGTTGCAGACATTCACAATTGCGATATTTTTGATAGTTTGATCGTGTATAAGTTTTCCAAAAGCCTCATCTAATCCGAAAAGAACTTGTGACATATCCTTGCCGCTCTTTCCTGCAACCGGATACCCATTCTTTACTTCTTGAGTATGAGGAGATTCCAAAACAAAAACTACTTCTGAATCTTTATAAACCAGATCGTTTACAAAGTAATCTTTCAGGCTTTCATACAACATTTTTTATACTTCTTGCCACTACCGCATGGACAGGCTTCATTTCTTTGAATCTGAGTACCGAAGAGTTCACCCTCAGCATACTTCCAGACTCCCCCAACTTCAACAAACTTACTCTTTTCATGCAGCAGTTTCACAACTCCATCTTCACGAAAATAGGCCTTAAACTCAACTATATCATCATGGGCATCTAAGATATCTAGCTTTAACCACTCTATATTTTCATAAGGAGTCATATCTGCAGAGACATCAAGTGTAGTAGTCTCTTGAAGATACTCACCATCCATACGAACAAAGGCGTCGTAACGGCTCTGCATAAGTTGTGAAGGAGTTAGTTTAGAAATTTGCATTAAAGATTGCTGGAGAGAGTTGTTCCTAAAAAGATTGCCACGACACCAAGTATGATATTAACAGGAACCATATATTTTCCTATAAGCCCTAGTGAGAACTTAGCACCCACCATATCACCTTCACTCAAAAGTTTTACTGCACGGTTTCGTCTCTGTATCATAACAAAAAGATTTATAGCCATAAGAGCCCAGATACCCTCTTTTGCATGACTCGTCATAGAGAACTCACTTTGAGAGAGTGAATACCCTTTTATCATGATAATCGCAGTAACAAGTAAAATAATTACAAAAGGGACTACTATCGTGAAAAGTCTTTTTAGAGTATGTGCAACTCTCTCTAATCTGTGAGCAGGTGACTCTATCTGCATAAAAGATTGGTGTGCTGCAAATCTAATTGCTACCATTCCGCCAACCCAGACTACAGCTGAGATAACATGCAAAAAGACTATAATAGTTTTATATTCAGCAAAAAACTCAGCCATTATGAAAGAGCCTCTGTAATGAACTTAAGAGCTTCCTCTTTTGCCTCAGGCAACTTAGAAGCATCCTTACCACCGGCTTGGGCAAAGTCTGGACGACCACCGCCACCGCCACCAAGAATCGGAGCGATTTTCTTAATCCAATCACCAGCTTTAGCACCAGCATCTTTTACACCGGCAGCTATAAGAACTTTATCGCCTTTAACTTGGAAAAGCATCGCACAGAGTTTCTCGTTTTCATTTTTCAGCTCATCAATCTTCTCTTTGATATCACCCGATGGAAGCTCTTCAATCACAACAGCAACACCATTAATATCATTTGCACTGATTTCAACTTTAGCAGACTCTTGTGCCTCTTTCACTTGGGCTTTAAGCTCTGTAATCGTAGACTTTAGTCTTGATATACCAGCTATGACATCAAGATTTTTAACTTCAGACTCAACCTGCTTAACAAGCATTCTCTGCTCACAGAAGTGCTGATACGCTGCATTTCCACAAACAGCTTCTATACGTCTAACACCCGCTGAAACACCAGACTCTTTAGTGATGATAAATGAGCCGATATTTGCACTGTTATCAACATGAACACCACCACAAAACTCGATACTAGCCCTGTCAAAGCTAACTACACGAACCTCATCACCGTATTTCTCACCAAACTGAGACTTTGCACCGGACTTTTTAGCATCTTCGATACCTAAAACTTCTGTTTTAGCAGGAATTGCTCTTGCAACTTCGTTGTTTACCCTTGTCTCAATCTCAGCCAACTCTGCATGAGAAACTGCTTTAGGATGAGAGAAGTCAAAACGGAGTCTATCAGCCTCAACAAGTGAACCTGCTTGAGAGATATGCTCACCTAAAACATCAAAAAGAATAGCATGGAGAAGGTGTGTTGCTGAGTGGTGCTTAACTATCTCATTACGTGAGATATCTACATGTCCATCAACAATATTTCCAACTTTAAGCTCTTTGCTCACTTCTATCTCAGAGAGACTAAGTCCAAAAAACTTCTTAGTATCAAGAACTTTTGCAAAACCTTCAAGCTCTCCAGAGTCTCCAGTTTGACCACCAGACTCAGCATAAAAAGGAGTGATATCTAAAAGCACCCACCCTTTTTCACCTGCATCTAAACTCTCAACACTTTTGAACTCTGCGTTTAGTAGTGCCTGAACCTCTCCAGAGTGCTCAGTAAACTCATAGCCCACAAAAGTGTTCTCACCAAACTTCTCTAAAAGCTCTTTAAAGTCACCATGTGTATCTCCATCTCCACTACCTTTCCAGGCAGCTTTTGCACGAGTTCTCTGCTCCAGCATCAACTCTTCAAACTTAGCAGAGTCAAGTTGCAGATTATGGCTCTTTAGCATATCTTCGGTAAGGTCAAGAGGGAAACCGAAAGTATCGTAAAGTTTAAACGCAACCTCACCACTGAAAGTCTCTTTTGTATTTTTTAACTCTTCATCAAAGAGTGCAATCCCGGACTCAATAGTCTTAAAAAATCTCGCCTCTTCAAGCTCTATCTGCTCTTTTACAACATCAACTTTTGCAACTAAATACTCATACTCTCCGCCCATGATAGAAACAACTCTGTCTACAAGTTTGAACATGAAAGGCTTACGGAATCCCAAAAGATAACCATGTCTTACAGCACGACGAAGTATTCTACGCAGAACATAACCACGGCCCTCATTTGAGAAGTTTGTACCCTGTGCTAAAAGAAAAAGAGAAGTTCTAATATGATCTGCAATTACACGGTAAGAAGCACCGGTTTTGTACTCATACTCTTTACCTATAAGCTTTTCAACCTCATTGATAATCGGCATGAAAAGTGATGAGTCATAGTTAGAGAGTTTCCCCTCTTTAATAGCTACAACACGCTCTAAACCCATACCTGTATCGATAGATGGTTTTGCAAGTGGAATTCTCTCTCCACCTTTAGTTTTTACTTCATACTGCATGAAAACAAGATTCCAGATCTCTAAAAATCTGTCACCCTCTCCACCCATTCTGTCTTCAGGGCCTGAGAAGTTCTCCTCACCTTGATCATAAAAGATTTCAGAACATGGTCCACACGGTCCTGTATCACCCATAGACCAGAAGTTATCAGCATCACCTAAACGCATAATTCTATCAGCAGAAATATGTTTTTTCCAAAGCTCTTCTGCTTCATCATCGCTATCGTGAACAGTAACCCAAAGCTTTTCTACCGGAAGCTCTAAAACTTCAGTAATAAACTCCCAAGCGTAAGCGATAGCCTCCTCTTTGAAGTAGTCTCCAAAGCTAAAGTTACCCATCATCTCAAAAAATGTATGGTGACGCGCAGTGTGTCCAACATTTTCTAAATCGTTATGTTTTCCACCGGCTCTTAAACATGTCTGGCATGAAGTAGCTCTTGGGTTTTGGGGACGAGGAATTTCACCTGTAAAAATAGACTTAAAAGGGACCATTCCCGCGTTATTAAAAAGTAGTGTTGCATCATCCGGAATTAAGGGTGCGGAAGCAACTCTGTTATGATTTTTTGATTCAAAATATTTTAAATATTCT
>JBDLHW010000093.1:0-7293 GCA_039715155.1 Campylobacterota bacterium
GTTATACATGATGGGAGCAAGACCTGCGAGTATGGCAAAAACAGTCATCAGTTTAGGTCTAACTCTCTGCACCGCTCCCTCATAGATAGCCTCACTCAGACTCTTCTTGTCAAAGGCAGCCCCATATTTCTCTTTTGATTCATCCACACTCTCTTGCAGATATACTATCATAACTATGGCAGTCTCAGCCGCAACACCAAGAAGTGCTAAAAAGCCGACAATTACTGCAATACTCATAGAGAATCCGAGCATATCTATATAAATGAGACCGCCTAAAAGAGCAAAAGGGAGAGTGAAAAAGACTATGAGTGTCGGTATCATCTCCTTAAGAGCTAAAAATATGAGCAGTAGAATACTAAGAAGAACTGCCGGAATAATCCAAACTATCTTTTTCATTGCAGACTCTAAATATTCAGACTGACCTGCCCACTCTATATAGTAGCCACTGTCAAGTTTTATCTTACTAAGCAGTTTTTTTGCTTCTTCTTTATAAGCCGTAGCACTTACACCATCTTGAGGTGTTATATAGATAAAGGTAACAGGAGAAGCTATCTCACTTTTTATAACTGAAGCACTCTCCCTGTAGCCAATATCTGCAAATGCACTTAGTGGTATAAACCCTAGTTTGGTTTTTATCACGATATCTTTTATACTCTCTATGCTTCGTCTCTCATCATCTTCTAAACGCAGAGAGATTGGATAGCGCTCAAGTCCTTTATACATAGTAGAGACTCTCATCCCGCCAATTGCTAAGGAAGTGTACTCAAGTAGAGTCTCTTTTGTAAGACCAAATCGTGCAAGAGCCTTTTCGTCTATATCGATATCAAGATAGTATCCGGCACTTGCCTGATCTGCAAAAACTGACCCAGTTTTATCGAAGTTGCGCAGTTTCTCCTCTATGAGTTTTCCATATTTTTGAAGACCATCAGCGGTTTGACCATAGAGTTTTATGCCAAGCGGTGTACGTATTCCACTCAGAAGCATATCTATGCGACCGCGAATCGGATAGGTCCAAGAGTTAATGAGTCCAGGGACTTGAAGTGCATCTTCCATCTCCTGTTTGAGAGACTCATAAGTCACACCCTCACGCCACTCATTTTGAGGTTTGAAGGTGATGATACTCTCAATCATTCCAAGCGGGGCAGGGTCGGTTGCACTTAGTGCACGACCGCCTTTTCCAAATACACTCTCTACTTCCGGAAATGACTTTATAATCGCATCTGTTTTTTGTGTAAGTGCTTTACTCTGGTCAACAGAGATGCCATAAGGAGTAACGGGCATATACATGAACGTCTGTTCATTGAGCATTGGCATGAACTCCCACTTAAGCCCTTTATATAGTGGATACATAAATCCTAAAGAGATTAAAACAGCTATAATAACCAGATATTTTAGTTTCAGTCCGTAAACAATAACAGGGTGATAGAGCCAGATAAAAAATCTGTTTAGCGGATTTCTGTTCTCAGGCAAGATTCTCCCCTTTATAAAGAAAACCATCAGGACAGGAACCAAAGTGATGCTCAAAAATGCTCCCGCAGCCATTGCAAAAGTTTTTGTGTAGGCAAGTGGTGTAAAGAGC
This sequence comes from Campylobacterota bacterium, assembly GCA_039715155.1. Taxonomy (GTDB): domain Bacteria; phylum Campylobacterota; class Campylobacteria; order Campylobacterales; family Sulfurimonadaceae; genus Sulfurimonas. Next base: position 1,580 of record JBDLHW010000093.1, read on the forward strand.
AGACCCTCTTGACCCGAGAGTGCAAAGATTGGTAAAAATGAGACTACTATAAGTGCAAGTGCGAAGAAGATAGGACGACCGACTAACTGAGAAGATTGTAAAATAATTTTAACTCTCTCGTCATTAGTTGGAACTCTCTCGTTTTTTGTCTCAAACTTATTCAGCGATTTATGTGCGTTTTCTATCATCACTATCGAGGCATCAACCATCGCCCCGATTGCTATGGCAATTCCACCTAAACTCATAATATTTGAGCCGATACCAAATAGCTTCATAAGCAAAAAAGTAATCCCGACAGTCAAAGGTAAAATGATTAGCAGTATAAGTGATGAGCGAAGATGAAGCAGAAAGAGGGCTATGATAACGACAACGATGATACTCTCTTCGATAAGTGTACTCTTTAGAGTATCAATTGCACTTTCGATGAGGTTTGATCGGTCATAAACTGTCACAACATCTACATCATCAATTTTGAGAGACTTCATCTTCTCATCAACTCTTTTTATGGCAGAGTAGACATCTTCACCGTAACGAACCATAACAATCCCGCCGACAACTTCACCATCTCCGTTTAAATCAGCCATACCGCGTCTTGGAGCAGGTGTCAGTTCAACTCTTCCTATGTCACCGATTGTTATCGGGGTTCCCGCTTTTGTTGTTACAACAAGTGAGCGGATATCATCTATATCTTTCACATAACCCTTTGCCTGAACCATCCACTCAAAACCATTCTCAATGACAATGCGACCACCGGTATCGTTATTGTTGGCTTTTAAAACTTTGGCTACATCTTTGATGCTTAAGTTATATCTGACGAGGTTATCATTATTGAGAGTTACTTGATATGTCGACACAAAACCACCGATGGACGCTACTTCACTTACACCATCAACTCCCATAAGAGCATATTTATAGTGGTAGTCTTGAATTGTTCTGAGCTCACTCAAGTTTTTTGTCTTAGAGGTGAGGGCATACTCATATACCCATCCAACTCCACTCGCATCCGGACCTAGTGTCACATTCATAGATGCAGGAAGTTGTGAAGAGATGGAAGAGAGCTGCTCTAAAACACGACTTCTTGCCCAGTAGAGGTCTGTCTTATCTTTAAAAATTATGTATATAAGTCCATTTTCATAAGTTGAGTATCCACGAACTGTGTCAATATTTGCGATGGCTAAAAACTGAGAGACTAAAGGGTAAGTTCCTTGGTCTTCAATAATTTCAGGAGATTGTCCGGCCCAGTTAATCTGCACTATCACCTGAGGAGGAGAGAGGTCAGGCAGAGCATCAAGGGGAGTGTTTTTCATACTCCAGATAGAACCAGCTACTAAAAATAGAGTTGTCATGAGAATGAGGAATTTGTTTTTTATGCTAAAAGCTATCAGTTTTTCTATCACAACCTGTTCCTAATAGAGCCCATTTATCTGCGCGTCACTATCCATCATAAATAGAGCGTTATCTACAACTTCATCATCTACGTTTAAGCCACCTGTTACTATATATGTTTCACTGTCAAGTTCACGAGTTTGAATTTCTATAGGTTCATACTCTCCTTGAAAGTCCCCAACAACAAAAGCGTAATATTTGCCATTTTTTCGTATTACAGCAGTTCGTTTGAGTGTTAAATACTCTTGAGATTCAGAAGATGAGATGAGCGTTGCATACATTCCCGGAAAAATTCTATTGTCTTGATTTTTAAGACGAAGCCTAAGAGTGAGAGTTGCCTCTTTTTCATCTAACGTGGGATAGAGAAGGGTTGATGTGGCAGAGTAGGTTCTTGGTCTGCTTTTAAAGCTCACGTCAAACTTTCTTGCATTATCAATCCACTCTAAATCATCTTCTAATATTTTAGCCTCAACCCATACTTCATCTAAATTTACTATCTCAAAGAGTTTATTTTTGGCACTAAATGCAGAGCCACTCATAATACTTTTACTAAATATATAGCCATTAACAGGAGAGTAGATAGTTGTGTTTTGAGAAACTTTTTTACTCTTTATAACACTTTTGATTTCGTTTGGGGATACTCCTAAAAGCTCCAGTTTTAGTTTTGCACTCTCTAACATTCCCTTGTTTTTTCTATTTTTAGAGTAGTTGTAAGAGTTTAGATACTCCTCTTTTGCTTTATAGACTTCTGGAGAGTAGACACTAACAAGAGCATCTCCCTTTTCCACTTTTTTATATCTTTTATCTGCATATAGTTTTACTACATATCCACTAAAACGTGGAGAAACAGTATAGGTCAGTGCTTCATCAGCTTTTACATAACCGTAGTTTTTTTTAGAGTGGGAGGTTTGAACTTTTTTAACCTCTGTCGTTTGTACATTAAATAGTTGTTTGACTGTAGCCTCTTTAGCAAATAGTATCAGCGGTAAGAGTATTAGCAGTAGTCTCATTTTATTGCTCCTGATAGTTGTGAAATTTTTGCATACGCTCTGTTGTAGTTGGTAATGGCATTTATACTTTTTTGTTCGAGTTTTAGTTTTTGCACAAGTACATCTACATATTTAAACAGCTCAGAACCTGTTGAGATGGAAGAGTTACTTAGCTCAAACATGTGCTCTATCTGAGGGAGCGCATCATCTTGGATGATATGGTAAATCTCATAAGATGATTTCATCTGAGAAAAATAGACTTTCACTTTGGAGTTTATGGAGATTTCTGTGTCACTCTCTCGACTTTTCACAGAGAGTGCAAGTGAGCGGGCTTTTTGAAGTTTAGAGTCTTCCCTAGAATAAATAGGAAGAGATAGTCCAACACCAATACTCCAAAAGTCATCAAAATTCTCTCTATAGTTATATCCGCCGATGAGATTGATATCAGGGTAGTTGTTAACATCTGCAACTTGTATTTGCGCGTTGCGTTTAGCCAGTTCACCTCTTTTTATTGCTAATTCCGGACTATTTGCCAGCATAGTTTGAAACTTTTGAAGTTCCGGTTTTTGTGAGATTTTAAGTTTGATATCAAGGTCATTCACTTCAAACGCCGCAAGATAAGAGAGCCTTGCAAGGCTTGAGTATATCTTTGCACCTAGATTGCTTCTAGTGATTTGCAAATCAGAGAGGGAGAGTTTCGCTTTCATTATTCCCATGTGATTATTCTCAGTTGTAGTTGCATAAGACTCATAAAGCTCAATATTTTGCTCTGTCAGTATTACATACTCATTTATAGTTTTATAAAGCTCTTTAAGTTCCCAAATATTATAAGCCTCTATCTTTATAGCTGCAACTAGCTCAACTTTTGCTTTTCTGAGCTTTTCATGTAAAATATTTTCCTCGGCAATTGCAACCCTCTGCTTTGAGTCACGTTTAGAATAAAAAGGAATGGTCTGTTGTAGAGTGAGTGTTGTCTTACTCATTGCCTGGTCTGAGTCTAGAGTGTTTGTGATGAGTGAGAGTTTAGGGTTCGAGAACTTGTTTGAGAGTTCTATATCCTTTTTGTTTGCAGCTATCCGAGCATTTATTGATTCTAAAGATGGACTTTTGCTTAGAGAGGTCGTAATAATCTCTTCAAGTGTAACTCCAAAAAGGTTCGAGCTAAGTAGAAGCGTAAAAAAAAGTGTTGTTTTCATAACTATCCAATATCTGTTTTAATATTGGTAGTTTATCAACGAAGCGTGTAGTGAGTGTGTATTAGGTGAAAAACTTTTGTGCTTTTTTTGTAAGTGAGGATATAGGGGCCTCTTCTAATCTGTCTAAATCAAACCAAACCACTTCATCATCTAGCTCTTCCACTCTATATAGATTCACACTGAGACGGTATTTTGTATATGAGTGCCTAAAGACCCCTAAGTGCTTCTCTTCAATGGGCTCAACTGCGGGGAGAATAAGCATATCTCTGTACATTCTCTCACGTGAGATTTTCAGAGCGATTTTGTTGTCTTTAATCCAAACACCATAAAAAAGCTCCAGTGACTCATACTCTTTTTTCTTTGTTTGTGTATAGAGTTCAGGCTCACCTCTCCCTTGACACTCTCTTTGGAGTGGACACTCATCACACTTTGGACTCTTGGGCAAACAGACAAGAGAACCTAAATCCATAAGAGCAAGGTTATGATGCCTTGGGTCATTTTCATTTACAAAGGCAGCTGCGTTTTTCCAAATAGTAGACTCCTTAGGGCCTAAGAGTGAAAAAAATCGCTTTATTACTCTTGCTATATTTGTATCGACTACGGGAATGTTTTGATTGTGTCCAAAACAGCACAGAGCACTTGCTGTGTACTTTCCAATTCCCGGAAGTTTTATGAGCTCTTCTTGCGTATCTGGCAGAGAGGCAGGAGACTCTTGTGCTGTTTTATGAAGATTTCTCGCTCTAGAGTAGTAACCTAAACCGCTCCAGGCAGAGAGTACATCATCTTGTGAAGTATTTGCAAGTGTTTCAAGGGAAGGAAATTTTTCTAAAAACTGAGGATAGTATTCATCACGAACACGATTAACCTGTGTCTGTTGAAGCATAATCTCACTCAAGTAGATATGGTAGATATCATCTGTATTTCGCCAAGGCAACTCGTGTCTACCGTAGGTTTCATACCAGTTTAAAAGATTTTGTTGAGACTCTTTGAAAAGGCTTCTCACAACAACTGTCTTTTAACAAACTCGTTATAGTGTCCCTCTTCATCTTCGAGTTCTTCGTGTGTTCCCTGTTGAACTATTTTTCCTTCGTCTAAAACATAAATAAGGTCTGCATTTTTAACAGTACTTAGTCTATGTGCGATTGTGATTACTGTTTTATCTTGGAGTATCGGTTGGAGCTTCGCTTGAAGCATCGCCTCTGTATGAACATCAAGTGCTGATGTTGACTCATCAAAAATCACTACACTTGGATTGGCGATAATCATCCTTGCAATGCTCAGACGCTGTCTCTGCCCACCTGAGAGACGTATACCGTGATGACCTACGATAGTGTCAAGCCTCTCATCCATTGCATCTACCATATCATCAAGTTGAGCAATGCTGAGTGCCTTGTAGATATCTTCATCTTTTATGCTCTCATCCCCCATGGTTATGTTAAAACGCAGTGTTGAGTTAAAAAGAATAGGCATCTGAAGAACTAAAAATATTTTTTCTCTCAGTGAGCTTTTGTCGAGTTCTTCTATATCTGTGTCATTATATTTAAGAGTGCCGCTACACTTCTCATAAAAGCCTGAAATGACTTGAGCAAGAGTTGTCTTTCCGCTTCCGCTTGCACCGATAAGAGCGATTTTACACCCTGCATTTATCTCAAGAGAGATATCACGCAGTATCTCCTTACCTTCAACATAAGAAAAATCAAGATTCTTAAGAGATATATGTATATCTTTGGCTTTTAAGCATTTTTTACCTGAGTGTTCTGTTTTTAGTGTGAGTATTTTATTGATTCTCTCTAATGCTGCAACTGCCGAAGAGTAAGAGTACTGCATGGTAAGCATATCTTGAACAGGTGTCATGATAAACCAGATGTAGCCAAACATCGCAAACATCATACCGATGCTCAGATCACTGTAAGCTACAAGTATAAGACCGGACGCACGAAGAATCTCAAACATCACTAAAAAAATAGTGTAAGAGAGTCTCTCGTAGGCTACATTTTTATAGCTGTACTCATTTGACGTGCTTTGGATTTTATTTGCGAGATTTGTAGCACGTGAGAAGAAATAGTTCTCCTGATTACTCGCTTTTATCTGTCCAAAGAGTTCGAGAGTCTCACCAACATCTTCTTGGAAATTTGAAATAGCT
>JBDLHW010000094.1:0-7285 GCA_039715155.1 Campylobacterota bacterium
TTTTAGTCTACTCTCATAAAAACCACCAGATTACTTTAGTATCAACGCTAAAAGAGTTTGAAGATAAGTTCCAGAGTGTTCATGATGATTTAAAAGGCTCTTACACCTACAAACATAGAGTTCATAATATCGGTAATGATAAAGGTAGCTTTGCACACTCTAAAGAGAAATTTTTCAAAATGATTGACGACTCCAAAGAGATGATAAAAAGTGGTGATGTTTTTCAGATACTGATGACAAACCGCTTCACAAGAAACATAAAAGTAGACCCTTTTAGTTTTTATAGAATCCTTAGAAGTAAAAACCCCTCTCCATATATGTTTTTAATGGAGTATGAAGATTTCAGTATAGTTGGTTCCTCTCCTGAGGTTATGGTGAGACTTGAGGAGGGAGAACTTCTCCTTCGTCCAATTGCTGGAACAAGAAAACGCGGTAAAACAAAAGAGCAAGACAGAGAGCTTGAGCTTGACCTCTTAGCAGATAAAAAAGAGTTGGCAGAACATCTTATGCTCATAGACTTGGGACGTAATGATGTTGGTCGTGTTGCAAAGACCGGAACAGTAAAAGTAGAAGATATGATGCATATTGAGCACTACTCTCACGTTATGCATATAGTAACTGATGTAGTGGCAGAACTTGCTGATGATAAAGATATGTTTGACCTGTTTATGGCAACATTTACTGCAGGAACGATGACTGGTGCTCCAAAGATTCGTGCGATGGAGCTTATAGCTGAGTATGAAGGTCTCAAACGCGGATTTTATAGTGGAAGTATCGGTTACTTCGGTTTTGATGGCAATATGGATAGTGCTATTACAATTAGAACGGCAATGGTAAAAGAGGATAGAGTTATTCTTCAAGCCGGTGCCGGGATAGTAGCAGACTCTGTAAAAGAGTCCGAGTACCAAGAGGTAGAAAACAAACTAGGTGCTCTCATCCACTCTCTTGAAGATTTGGATAAAAAATAGTGAAACTTTTCTCCATCTTTGGTGACCCTGTGTCACACTCTCGTTCACCTCTTATGCACAACTCTGTTTTTAAAAATCTAAACTACGATGCCTGTTACACTAGAACTCACCTACTTGATGGAGAAAAACTAAAAGAGACTTTTTTCTCACTTGGATTAAGCGGTGCAAATGTAACAGTTCCTCATAAAGAAGCAGCTTACAAAGCTTGTGATGAGATACGAGGTTTTGCTTCAAAGGTTGGAGTGGTCAATACTCTTGTAAATGAGAACGGAAAACTTATAGGTTATAACACGGATGCAGATGGATTTATGTTTGCAATTGAAGAGTTTGGAGATATTAAAGAGGTTTTGATCCTTGGAGCTGGTGGAACTGCAAAAGCCTTAGCTGCAAGATTTCTGCAAGATGGCATAAAAGTCAGTATTATAAACAGAAGTGAGGAGAGACTCTCATACTTCAAAGAGATTGGCTGTGAGTGTTTCACTTGGGAGAGTTTTCAAGCTAAAAAGTATGACCTTGTAGTAAACACTACAAGTGCCGGACTCAAAGATGAAGAGTTGCCGGCTCCTAAAGAGATAATTGAATCGATTTTAGAAAACACAAACTTTGTAGCCGATGCAATTTACGGAAAACTGACACCATTTTTAAAACTTGCACAAGAGAAAAACATCACCTTTAAAGATGGAGCAGATATGCTTCTTGGCCAAGGTGTATTAGCAAATGAACTTTTTGTAAAGAGAGAACTAAATAAAGAGGATATAACAACAGAGATGAAAAAAAGTTTCATCTTATAAGATACTCCTATCCTAAAGTAGCTCTTATTTGCTTAGGCATATAGTATTTGAACTGCTTTGGAACAATAAAAAAATCTATTTCACCTTTAGCATCTCCTATGTCCTCCCAAGAATCAATATCTAAATTAATAGCCAATATACCAAGTGTAGGAAATTTTGTAAAACTTTCATTCTGAAATATTTTTGCAAGCTCAGTAAGAGAAGGATTGTGCCCTACGATAAATATAGTATTATATTTATTTTCTTGAAGTGATAATACATTCATAATCATTTCTGGTTTTGTAAGATATAGTTCATCCATATATTGCGTAGGACCATCAAACTTTATTTTTTGCGCTAAACCATCCGCTGTAAGCTGAGTTCTAAGTGAAGCACTGGATAGTATTAAATCAGGTTTGATATTTTTTAAGGCGAGATAGGAACCCATAGTCTCAAGATCACTTAAACCACGCTTTTTCAAACCACGTTCAAAGTCACTTAACTCTCCATTGTTCCAGTCGGATTTAGCATGTCTGATTAGATATAAAGTTTTAATGATATCTCCCTATACTATTAATATCGATAATGTAACATAAAAACAGTTATGTGTAGTATATCACATAATAAACAGTATAATTAAGTAAAATATATTATAATATATTAGAATGAAAAGAATTGATATTAAAAAAGAGTTAAGTGAAGAAGAGTTTAAAGAGATTCTGGTCGTATGTGAACTCAAATTTAAAGAGATAAGGGAGTTGTCGGTTATAGCTTTGGATTGTGAAAATAAAACCAAAGAGATAACGCCTGCAACAGAAGCTTTTGTTTTATTCGCAAAACCTGACACAAAAGAGTATGAGCTTGTTACGCTAAACAAAAAAATACCTATGAATCTTGATGTAGACAGTATACTATCTGAATGCTACAAAACTAAACAGCCGCTCTTGGTCAATGATGCCACTAGAAGTTTTTTATTTAATGAAAAAGATGACAATTTTTTAAAATGTGATATTGAGGATCTATTGCTTGTCCCCATACTTGATGACAGCAGTGAAAAAAATGTATTAGCGATTATATGGTCAACTATTACTAAAGGTGGTTGGAATCAGTATACACAAAAAGATGTTAACTATATGGTACGGTTTTCAATTTTTTTCAAAAGCTTTCTTCAAGAACAAAAACCAGTTATCACTGACACTTCGTCAGATACATCTTTTTTAGACTGTATAGATGCTTATGACAAACTAAGTGCTAAAATAGAAAATGAGCAAAATTACTTCTCGAGTATTATTCATGATATAAGAACACCAATGAATGCAGTAATGGGGTTTCTGGAACTTTTAAATTTAAGGGAAGATGACAAAGACAAGAAAGAGTATATCCAAACTGCATTGAAAAGTTCTGAGACAATGGTCTCATTAATAAATGATGCCCTGGATATTTCTAAAATGGCTAATGGAAAGATGAGTATAGAAAAAATAGAATTTTGTGCCATAAGCACATTTAGTGATGTTGCAAAACTATTTCATAATAGTGCTAAAAAGAAAAAAATCACTCTTGATGTTTTCTTTGACCCAAACATTCCAGAACTAATATACTCTGACTACCATAGAATAAAACAGGTTATGAATAATCTTTTAAGTAATGCTATTAAGTTTACTCCAGAAAATGGTGAAATAAACTTAGAGCTGATTTATAACAAAGAAAAAGATGGCTTAACGGTCAGTATTAAAGATAGCGGTGTAGGCATTGCCAAGGAGATGCAAAAAAATATATTTACTCCTTATACACAAGAGAAAAGTTCTACTTCCAGAGAATATGGAGGAACTGGTTTAGGCCTGAGTATTTCTCAGCAACTCTCTGTACTTTTAGGTGGAAAATTAGCATTGGAAAGTACAGAAGGAAAAGGTAGTAGATTTTTCTTTACAATACCTTGCCGTACAAAAAAAGCAAAGTCTTCTCCCTTATTAGACAAACAAAGATTGGAAAAACTTTCAGTTATTTTTTATTGTCCTGTGCAGCATAATATTGCTACAGCATCAACAAAACGATATTTAAAACAACTTGATGTAAATATACAAGAAAAAATAAATACTGAATCTCTACAAAGTGTACTTGAAAATACATTTGACATTCTAATTATTTCTAGAGATGATACAATACTGCATGAAGGGGAACTGCAAAGGATACTTGAAAAAGAAAAACCTGTCATTATTATAGGTAACGGATACTTAAATGAGGGATATCACTGGTTTACTGGAAATGTAAGAAGAGTAAATATGCCAATTTTGCCGCAGGAACTATACAAAGCTGTTACAGAATTAACAAATAGCGAAGATTATAGGAACAATAATAAAGTATTTAATATAGATGAAAATACACTAAAAGATAAACAGATTCTTGTAGTGGATGATAACTCGATTAATCTAAAATTCATGCGAGAAGTTTTTAGAACAATGAATATAAAAGTGACTCTTGCTCAGACTGCAGAGGAGAGTATGATAAAAATTGAAGATAAAAAGTTTGATATAATATTTATGGATGAAAACATGCCTACAATGCAAGGAAGTGAAGTTACTAGTTACATACGTAAAAAAGAAAAAGAGAAAAATTCAAGTTCATCTGTAATTATAGGGCTAACCGGTGATGCCGATAAACGAACAAGAGAGATGATTATAAATGCAGGTGCAGATGAGGTACTTACTAAGCCTGTACATATAAAAAATATAAAAGAGACAATTATAAAGTATTTATAACTGTCCCTTCAAAGAAAACAATTAAGCTAGCATCTCAACAGCTTTAGGAAGAGTTTTTTTAAGTGCCATTTTTCCAAGAGCTACATTTCCATCATTTTGAAAGACTGCAAACATATGTAGATGAACTCTAGACTCTTCTCCGGAACATCCCATTAGTATAACAGCTTTTTCAGTATGAATCTCCATGATCTCAGTAGCCCCTAATTTAAGATTTTTCGAAATTTTATGTGAATCTCTAAAAACATCGTTAAATGTTGCTGATGTCTCTTCAAGGTTACCTGATAATCTTGCCGCGTCACATACTAAACACTCACCAGTATAATTATTAATTGCTCCGCCTAAATATCCCTTAACTGTAGCTAGATTTTCCATGATAGTTTCATCCATACAACACTCCTTACCAAAATGTAATTTTTCTTAATAAATAAGATTAAGTTAAGTTTACTATATTTTCAAACTAAAGTCAAACATATTCCATTATTTAGTATTATAAATGTGATACTGATTATTGATATAAAAATGTGATATTATTTGTAGCCGCTATAGCTTGTCCATAAGCGATAGCACTATCATTACTTACAAACTCTTTTGGCAAGATTGCCTTTGGCATTTTTTGCATTATAAGTCTTAGTAGGACTCTATTTTGAAAAACACCTCCGCTTATAACAATAGGTAAGTCATACTTTTGACTCATCTTATAAATTATTTCAACTATGGTGTTAAAAAATTTTGAAATAGCTACGCTTCTACTCTTCTCTTTCATTATTTGAATAACAACTTCACTAAAATCAATCACTCCATTTTCTATGTTAAACTCATAACACTCTGTAATATACTCATTATATAAGCTCTCTAACAGTAGTCCACTCTCACCCTCATAAGAACAGATTTGAATTACACCTAAAAGAGATGCAACACAGTCAAAAAGTCTTCCCACAGAGCTACTCAGCGGAGAATTCAGACCTTTTTCCCATGCAAGGTAGAGAGTTTTAATCTCATACACTGAAAATGATGCTGTAACACTGTTTTTAAGCTCAAAAACCTCTTCGCCATATATCTCAAACAGAAAACTCAAAGCGACACGTCTAGGCTCTTTAATAGCCTTCTCAGCACCTAAGAGTTTGAACTCTTTAAAGTGAGCAACTCTCTTATAAGATTTACGATCACAAACAAAAAACTCTCCACCCCAAATGTTAGAGTCTTCACCATATCCAGTCCCGTCAAAGCTCACGCCTAATACTGTTAAGTCTATATCATTTACCCCCATTGTTGCCAACACGTGAGCATAGTGGTGCTGAACTTGAATCAATTCTAGGTCTGGGTTCTGCTTCTTTAACTCAAAAGCGAACTTGGTAGACTCATAGTTTGGGTGTTTATCACATACAATTACATCCGGATCAAAATTATAAACTCTTTTGAGAGTATCTATATGAGATTTAAAGTGCTCTATACTTGAGAGTCCATCTAAATCACCAATATATGAAGATAGAATCACTCTGTCATCTATCACTATAGCAACTGTACTCTTTTGATTTGCTCCAAGACAAAGTATTTTTTTATTCAGAGGCTTTAGTAACTTAAGGTATTTTGGAGCATAAGATCTTCCCATTCTCAACATAAACACAGTGTTACTCTCAACAAACACAACTGAGTCATCACAACTGTTTAGAATATCTCTGTCATTGTCTAAGAGATAATCCCAAATATGTGAGAGTTTCATAATCTCATCTTCTGTTACGCAAATTGGCTCGCCTGATATATTTGCACTCGTAGCGACTATTGGATTATCTAGTTTTTGTAAAATCAGATGATGGAGTGGAGTCGGTGCTAAGAAAAGTCCGACTTGATTTATATTTAGTGCTACTGCATTGCTAAGAGGAGTACCTTCTTTTTTCCTTAGCAGAATAATTGGCTTTTTATTTGAAGTTAACAACTCTTGCTCTATTTTATTTACGTAAGCAATATCTTTTATAGCTTCCATACTCTTAACCATTACTGCAAACGGTTTTGATGGTCTCTCTTTTCTCTCTCTTAAAAGCTTTACAGACTCGTCATTTGTAGCATCACAAACAAGATGATAACCGCCTACCCCTTTTATGGCTAGAATCTTTCCAGTTTGTATAAGAGTGACCGCTCTCTCCACTGAAAAAGAGAGTTTAGGTCCACACTCAAAGCATCCTATCGGTTGAGCGTGATATCTTCTGTCTTTAGGATTTGTATACTCATTTTCACACTCTTTGCACATAGGAAATTTATCCATTGAGGTTTTATCTCTATCATAGGGCAAATTTTTGATGATGCTAAAACGTGGTCCACAGTTTACACAACTTATAAATGGGTACTGGTATCGTCTATTACTTCTATCTTCAAGTTCCTCTTGACACTCTTGGCACATAGCAATATCTGAGGGAATCATTAGAGAGAGTTCACTACTGATTTGACTCTCTTGTATAGTGAAATCACTGAATATCTCATCAGTTTTACGTGAAGAGATTTTAATTGACTCTATCTCACTGAGCTGTGGTTTTTGAACTTTTATCTGCTTTATGAACTCATCGATCTCTTCTTGAGAACTATCTACTAAAACAGAGACACCATAATCACTGTTTGAGACATAGCCAAGTAAACCCATTGAAGTAGCAAGATTATATATAAAAGGTCTAAATCCAACTCCCTGAACAACACCTCTAATCTCAAGCCCAAATCTCATAAACTTATTCCAGTTCCAACTGCATTAAAAACATATCTTCGCCATCTATGACATTAATCTCAACACTCTTACAACTTGGAC
>JBDLHW010000095.1:0-7245 GCA_039715155.1 Campylobacterota bacterium
TTCGCCCGACAATCAATAGTATTATTTATTCTAACTGGTACTTTCTTACCTTGATAAAATGTTTTATCATGTATATTTTTCAGACAGTTATATGTCCGTTTTAGTGAATTAAATGCGTAATTTGACGATCTAGGAATTTATCAGCAACCTCTTTGGCCTGAATAGCTAATGGCTTGGGAGATATGATTATAAGGTCTGGCATCCATTTTTTGACTTCATGTAATATTTCCCTGTCAGAAGTTGCAAGCAATACTATATCCATACTCTCATCATCATAGATCTTCTCAATACGTTGGGTACTAGACAGAGGTCTCCTATGAAAATATTTAGCAATGGCTGAAGATACATGTATAATTACTTCAAATGGTTTTTTGTTGGGTTCAAACCAAGCATTAATTGCACGTTCAAGTATATTGTATACCTCTTTATTGGGTGTAAAAGAGTCATGATTTATTTTGAAATGATCGATATCTTTAAAGTAGTATGTTTTTAGTTTATTTTCTAGAATCTCTTCTCCATAAAGATACCAATACCCTTCAAAGGAAACAATTTTGTAAGGTTTTACATGACGGAGTTTTTCGTTATAGTTGAATACCACAACAGAGTGTTTTGTAATGGCTTCTTCTAGTTGATTAAACAGTGTCAACTTATCGGAAAGATCTTCGATAATAGTTTTTGAGAGGATAGGGTTCTCCGATTGGTTTTGTAGTTTAGAGAAGAGCATTTTTGCTTTAGAACCAAAACCAGCTCCAATACCTTCTGCAATATTTTCAAGCATCTCTATAACAAGACTCTCTTCAGGTGTACGTTCTTTAGTGAGGTGGAACCCCTCTTGCATCTTCCATTTTCGTCCCTCTTTCTCAATAGGAAAGCGATAAAGACGTTCATTGAAATCTCTTTGGATCGTTTTGCTTGATACATTAAACTCTTCTGCCAGTTCACTGACAGAAAGCCTGTCACCTTCATAAAGTCTTTGCAAAATAATAGTGAGTCTAGTAAGAATCTTATCGTAATCATGTAGTTTTGACATAAAAACTCCTAAGCGGACATTATGTTGTCCAAGATATATGTCATCATACTATTATAAACCATAGAAGTAAAGGAGTAATTATGGAATTTCTAATTTTATTAATAGTGTTAGTAGTAGTTAGGGTTGTTTGGAAACTGGGTCATAGTGCACTAAGTAATCCAATATCTTTTATTTTTGTGTTATTAGGTCTTGGGTTTTTCTTTGATGATGATTGTGATTTATAAAGAAGTAAAAAATGAATGAAATAAAACTGTAAAGTATAGGAGGATATATGAATCAATTACAAGAAGCACTTAAAGAGTCAAATATTAGAGATAAAATTATATCTTCAAAAAATGAATCTAAAAAGGAAAATAAGCAGGAGAAAATTAAACTTTTAAAAAGCAAATTCCAAACTTATATAAATACCTGTATGCATAAGAGTAAATCCATTAAGGAATTAGTTGCAAGAAAAATAGCATATATAAAAGAATTATTCAGTAAACACTTACTAAAAAAGAAAACAAATATTGTAATACAGAATATTCCTGAGCAGGAATGGTTTCCTACATCTAAAGAGATCAGTTTAAAGCAAAAAGAACTAGCAAAAAATAGTCACCTCATTCTATTAGATATGCGATATATTTATTATACTGAAAATGAAGTTGGCAGATTGATACTTAAATTAAAAAAGCCTAGTGAGATATGTCTTATAGATTCTAAGTACTTGAATCAAAAACAGACTAATCTTCTCTTTCCTTATATTCTTCTCTATGGGCTTAAAATCGTTATTGAAGAAGATGATGTAGGAAAGTGTGTACGGCGTATGTTTGAACAAAGACAAAAAGAATTTAAGCATGTTACTATTGCTGATTCTGCAAATATTAGTCAAATGAAACGATATAGGATTAAAGGATGGAAGCCACCTACTAAGTTAAATGTAAATAGAAAGTCCAAGAAAAAAGTAGCACAAGAAGAATATAAAAAACTACGACCTGTGTTAGAGCAATACCCTACACTTGAAGATATAAGTGAAACAAACGTTGAGATAGAAAAGAATAAGAATTTAATTTTATGGGATATTGAAAATATATCGCATAGAGAGATTGACAATATACTAGATAGGATATATAAACGTGGACTCATTTATTGTGTCTCAGTTCAGCCTTTATCTCAAAAAGTTGTTGACATACTATACCCATATATACTCTTACATAGGATTAAAGTTGTGGTAGATCATGAAGATTCAGATGAAAAAATCAAAGAGTTAATTCGAGAGCACTATATGGCTTTCAAACAAATAACGATTGTCTCAAGTGACTCAGATTTTACACCAATAATTAAAATGGTTCTTGGAAAGGGTAAAGATGTGAAAGTGATAGCTAAAGACAATCATAAAAAACGTATGCTGATGTATTTAAAGTTAGATCATGAGAATCTTTCAATAAGTACTATTAAGTGAATAAATAAAAGGATGTAAAATGACTATGGGGGCAACTAATGATGGCTGAAATCCAAAGTAGAGTTGGGTGAGTATACATCAGTAAAAAATATTAGATAGCGAGTTTCCTGAAGAGTTCTCTCCCTCAGTAGAGCACAATTTACTACTCTGTTTTAACAATAAGGATATAAGATGAAAAATACAAGCGATAGATGGCTAAAAGAGTTAGATGTCCTCATCCATGACTGTGGACAAAGTACTGTCATTGTGGATTCCCCAAAAAGGGAAGAAAGACTTACTATTGAACAATACCGTGATGAGCTAATGTCCTCAAAGAAGATGCTTTATATAGATTTCAAAACAGTGCACAACATGTATGACATCGCTAAAAAACTTTCTCAACAATATTCTGATATCTTTGAACAGATGTTTAGTGAAAGTATTCACAAAACAATCAACTTTTATATAACACAAAAAGAGGACTATTTTTTAGATAAAATATTAAATATTCTTAAAGAAGTATCAGAAAAATATACTGATCCAGTTATCCTTTGGTTAGAAAACTTTACAGAAGTTTTAAAGTTGGAGGACTCAAGAAGGATATGCAACTTGATGAGAGGGCACTATCAGGATCAAGAAAAAGTAATCTATATTTTTACTTCAAATAGCATAGAAGATGTAAATGCTATTTTTAATGATTACTCAAAACCGTTTTATCGTTCGGCAAGGATATTGAAAACATATACTGTCAGCAAATTTACAGAAGCAAAGGAAGGAGTTAAAACATGATAATAGACATACTTAGTGATCTGCACGTTGATTTTTATTTTAGATCCAATAAACCTCCAAGAGAAGCTGTTGAAGCTACTTACTCAAACATACTTACGGATTTTGAAACAAAAAAAGTTGGAGATGTTCTAATTGTTGCAGGAGATATTGGACACAACAATGAACAAAATATCAGTGTTTTGAAAAATATAAAAGAAATATTTGAATACAAACATATTATTTTCGTATTAGGAAACCATGACTACTATCTAATCGATATACATAGCCGTAGCGATTATAATGGATTCTCTTTGAATCGTGCAGAAGAGATGAGGCAATTAATAAATGATACAGAAGGTATGTGTTGTCTTGATGGCGAAGTTGTTGAAATTGACGGGGTTCGCATAGGTGGCTGTGATGGATGGTATGATGGTGAATATATTCGAAAGCATTTTAATAAAAAGAGTAAAGAGTATATGGATGGATATGTTTCTTTACTTTGGGAACGTACAATGGCTGATGCACATTACATTTTTGGTATGGACTGGCAAGGATATGCGAAAAAAGAAAAAAATAAGATTGAAAAAATCTATCAAGATGTTGATGTGATGATAACACACATAAACCCATCCATCAAAAAAGAGCATACCAATAAAATATATAGAGATGAAGATACAACGGGATACTTTACTTTTGACGGTTCAAAATACCTTAAAGACGGAAGTATGAAATACTGGGTATATGGGCATACCCATATTGAAGCAGAGCATGAAATAGATAGGGTCAAGTGTATTTGTAATCCTATGGGGTATCCAAATGAAAGAAACGGAATAAAGATGAAGAGTATAGAAATAACAGGTCTTGAAAAATGAGCTTTTGCAAGAAAAAATATATCTGTAAAAAAATAAAAGGAGCAAATTATGGTCACACTAAGTGATATAAAGAGAGAGCATCAAGATGCTATTGATGCTATTAATAGATTATCAGACCGACTAGCTGAAGAGAAAGTACATACGGAAAGAAGTAGGTTAATAAAAGAGCTTCACTATTGGGATTCCGTTCAAGATTATGTTTTAAATAAATACAAATCCATGGAAAACACTGATAGTAAATATATAATAAGATAATGACCATATTAAAGGTTTACGATGACGCACTTTATGCAGATGAAGGTTTTGTTATGCCAGATAAAAAAACTATTGCAGAAATAAGAAAAAACACAAACAAAGAAATCACCCTAGAGTACGTGACAGCCAATCAACTTATTGACTTTGGAGTGCCTCGTGCACTCTTTTGGAATACTGCTGATAAAGACAAGCCCATTGAAAGAGATCGCATGATTTCTTGGAGTCTTAAAAGAGGTGTCAATAAAGAAATACTTGAGACATATGTTGATTTTTTTGGAGCAGAAATAGTAAAAAATGCACTTGAAAAAGATAAGGAACATATGTCAGATAGGTTTTATGACAAGATAATGAGAACATTGAAAGATTATGATGACTCTTCTCAAAAAGTACTTATTGGAACAAATAAGGAGCAAAAAACATGAATACATTTGTAATTGGTGATGTACACGGACATTATGATGCACTCATGAAATTAGTAGCTAAGTTACCTGATAATGCCAAACTTATCTTTGTAGGTGATCTCATTGACAGAGGAAGCCAAAGCAAAGAAGTCATTAGTTTCATTAGAGAAAATGGTCATTTGTGTGTTTTAGGAAATCACGAGAAAATCATGCTAGATGAACATCATCATATTTTCAACACTTATGAAAGTGGTACTTTATCTTTTAGCAGAAGAAGTTCTATATGGATGCAAAACGGAGGACTTGATACACTTGCATCTTATGGACTTTTTAAGAGTCCTGTCACAGATATTCCAGAGTTGTTGGAAGATTATCCCATCAATGAATTAAAACAGTTTAAAGAAGATGTTGAATGGCTTAGAACCTTACCTCTCTATATAGAGCTTGATATTGTACATCCATCGGGTAAACCAGTAGTCATATCCCATGCTGCAATAGCAGATGTATGGAACAAGAAAGAAGAAATAGATTTAGAAGAGTTCGCTTTATGGAACAGAGATTTTGTGTTTCCCTATACCCCTATATTTAATATCTTTGGACATACACCAAAAACTAAAGTCGATATGGTTGAAAATGACTATGTAAATGTAGATACAGGATACTATCTTGATAATCTCAGGTTTGGAAAACTGAGTGCCTACTGTATTGAAACAGGTGAAATTGTTTCTATTAATAAGAGAGAAGAACATGAGTAAAAATATATATGTCATAGGTGATGTTCATGGATGCTTCTATACACTGAAAAACCTTGTTGCAAAACTTCCTGAAAATGCAGATCTTATCTTTGTAGGTGATCTATGTGATAAAGGACTACATACAAAAGAAGTCATTGCTTTTATAAAGGAAAATAACTATAGATGTGTACTAGGGAATCATGATGTGCATATGCTGAAACGTCTAAAAAGTGCTTTATGCGGTATAGATTCTGCGTGGAACACTAAGGTGCTGTTTTCAGGTCATACAACAGTAGACAGTTATAAGAATTGTGAGGATGTTTTAATAGATGAACATATCGATTGGATTGATAAATTACCATCGTATATAGAGATAGAAAACTATTTTATTACTCATGGGTTTGGTTTGCCTTACTACCAAAGAAAAGATGAAAAGAAATCTCAGCTTGCTCTTAGAACCAATAGAATAAGTTCTGAAAAACATCGTGAAGACTGGGAAGAAGGTCATGAAGAGTATGATGTAATCAATATATTCGGTCATGATTCCTTTGATGAAGTACAGATAGGTAAAAACTTTTATGCTATTGACACTGGATGTAAATACAAAAATAAACTAACTGCAATAGAGTTGGGAAGCATGAAGATTATTGATGTAGAAGCTGATAAGAGAGATTTTGAATAATTAAATGAAGGATTCATATATGGAAAATTACCACGAAATAGATAAGATACTTTTTGAAAAACAACATAAGTCAGACCGCAGGATAGAAGCAAAACTCAATGAGCTTATGGAAATAGTAAGAAACTTGGAAAAAGAGGCTACACAAGTAAATATAGATCGATTTTCAGCGTTTGATAGTAACTATGACCTTCCAAGAGAGTTAATGGAAAGCGATGATGACAATTCAGGTCTTTTGGAGTTGAATGAACATGACTATAGCTTTATTAAAGTTACAGAAAAAGAGTTGTTGATTATGTTTTATGGGTGGAGAAGTAGAGGGTTGGAAATCATTAAAACAGACACTTAGTAGGTGTGGTTTTTACTTTGCTTCTACATTACTGTAGGCATCAAGTACGTCATTCAAACCATCATAAAGCCCATCTTTATAGTCACTAGAAGGTAAGCAGGAATTAGATTGCATCTGATGGTCTATTTGCTCAATAAGCTGCTTACGGATATCCTTTTCCAGATTCATATAGTATAAAGTAAGTTCAGAAACATATTCAAGTGCAGTAAGTCTTCCTTCTCGGTATTTGTCACTCACTTTTAAGACATTTTTGTTGAATGTATAGAAGGTGATCTGACTGTAGGTGTGATTACTTATCTTCGATAGTACCTCTCTGGTTGTTTTCACTATAAAGCCTTTTAAGTATATTCAGGGCGTCGCGGTATAGTAGCGTGCGTTTCTGTTCCTGAATCTGGGCAAGCTTGTAATAGCTAACTACCAGATCGGTTTGCCATTCCACAATTTTGGGGTCGAGCGCCGCCAGCTTCCTGCGAATCGTCAGCGATTCCTGATAGGCCTTGAGCGCCGCCTCGTTGTCGCCGGTGGCCTTGTGCATGTCGCCCACCTTGTTATGACTGACGGAAAGGTCGCGCTGCCACTCGGTGTGGTTGGGGTCGAGCGCCGCCAGCTTCCTGGCGATGGCCAGGCCATCCTGATAGGCCTTGAGCGCCGCCTCGTTGTCGCCGGTGGCCTTGTGCATGTCGCCCACACGGTCGTAGCTGACGGAAAGGTCGCGCTGCCACTCGGTGTGGTTGGGG
>JBDLHW010000096.1:0-7203 GCA_039715155.1 Campylobacterota bacterium
CGGTACGGCCGTCCCGCCGTCCGCACTGAACCAGTTACAACTGCCACCTCAAACCAAGGATGGTTCGCCAATAATTGCACAAATCGCTGACCCACCGTTCCCGTCGCTCCCAAAACGCCAACAGGTATTCTTTTTTCCATTTCAATCACCTCTATCAAAAACGGCTCTTTTAGTATAAGTGCTGATATAAAAACCGGTTCAGATAATATCAGTGTTTTAAATGATGTCAAAGATGTTGTAACAGCTGTTAAAAAAGATCTGCCTGCTGATATGAGTGATCCGGTTGCAAAGATTAAAACACATGCCTTTCCTTTAGTCTTGATAGCACTTGCAGGTGATGTTGGCAAGGAAGTTCTTCTTAAGCGTGCAGAAGAGTTGAAAAGTAAACTGACTCGTTTTAAAGATTTAAGCGAGATATCGATTCGTGGTGATGCAGATGAAGAGCTCGATATTAAACTTAACAATGAAAAGATTAAAGCCTATGGTCTTCAACCTGCTTTAGTTGTCTCAGCGATTAGAAATATCAGTTCAATCTTTCCAGTTGGTACAATCAAACAAAAAGCACATCATCTTTATATCTCAACATATAATGGTGAGAAAAACAAAATAGATATAGAGAACACTATTATCGGTGTTGGTGGTGTTAAGCTTCGTATAGGTGATATTGCAGATGTGACATTTAAGTTGAGTGATGAGATAGAGCTCTCTCACTACAACGGTGTTAGAAATATATCTGTAAATGTAACCAAGAGTGAGAATGGAAATGCAATTGCTTTAGTGAGAGATATACGTGAGCTCTTAAAAGAGCAGGAGCTTAAACATAGTGAGTTGACATACAGTATCTACACTGATACGTCTGTATGGATTAAAAATCGTCTCAATACTGTTTTTTCCAACATTGTCTTTGGGCTGATGCTTGTGTTTTTAGCGATGCTTATTTTTATCAACAGAGGTATCGCTCTTGTTGTTGGAATAGGAATACCTGTGAGCTTTATGATAGGTCTGATAGTTACAGAGATACTTGGAAACAGTCTAAATATGCTCTCGCTTTTAGGAGCACTGATAGCTCTTGGAATGTTGGTGGATGAGGCTATCGTTGTCGCTGAGAATATCTACAGGCACCTAGAAGAGGGGATGGAGAGAAAAGAGGCAGTTGTTACGGGAGCTGTTGAGATGTTTCCGGCTGTTTTAACTGCTACTCTTACAACAGTTTTTGCATTTTTACCTATGCTTCTAATGAGTGGTGAGATGGGAATGTTTATTAAAATTATTCCTATTATGATTACAGTCTTGCTTCTCTCATCACTCTTTGAAGCATTTTATTTTTTACCGCTTCACGCACATGACTTTTTAAAGGTCTCAAAAGAGGGGAGCTTTACTAAAAGGTTTTGGGAGAGAATGTACCTTCGTTATGACAGGTTGCTTCACTTCGCATTTAGAAGAAAAATAACTTCACTTTTAGTAATAGTCTTTACAATTTTAGGCCTCACGTATGTGATGGCTTCGCAGTCAAAGTTTCAACTCTTTCCTGACTTTGATACCACTCAGGTATATGTCTATGGAAAAGTTGATATAAACAATGAACTTACAGAGACTGAAAAGATAGTAACTAAGTTAGAAAATATCATCCTTGAAAATATCGATAAAAATGATGTCGCATCTGTAACATCAGTTATCGGTTTCAAGATGGATGCCAAAAATAGACCTGAGCTTGGTGAGAATATGTTTCATATATTTATCGACCTTCATGAGAGAGCTCCTGCTAACTTTTTTGATAAATATATAGGTCCCTATCTCTCACCCGAAGATAACTCAAATATTCAAACAAGACAGAATGATGCGAAGGCAATAGCCAAAGAGATAAAAGAGCTTTTGGAAGAAGAGAAAAATTTAAAACATAATGATACTCTTGTTTATGAAGAGTTAGTGACTAAGGTCCCAGGTGCTGGAATCGTTGCCTTTGATATAGAGATTGCTCTGAGTGTTAGTGAAGATGTGGATGTACTTAACGGTCTTGAAACTCTTAGATCTGAACTTGAAAAAATTGATGGCGTTTACAATACTGCAGATGATGCTGATATAGGTGAGAAAGAGTTAAAGCTTCGCGTAAATGGATATGGACAAGAGTTAGGCTTTAATGAAGAGATAGTCTCTAATGAGCTCAGGGCTTACTACTTAAAAGGGGAGTATGGAAAGCTCTTTAACAGTAATGGACTTATCCGTATAAGGCTTGAGAGCACTGTAAACAAAGATATTAGCTCAATAAATGCAATAGAGCTTCAAGTGCCTTCAACCAATCAATATGTTGCTCTTAAAGATGTGTGTGAGTTTGTCTACGTTCAAAGCTTTGTGACACTGAAAAAAGAGGATGGTAAACGTATACGTAGCGTTTATGCTTCTCTTGATAAGAAGGTAATAACATCTTCTGAGGTAATGAAAAAGTTAGAGCCTACATTTGAAAAACTTGAAAGTGAATCTTATAAAATAGAGATAAAAGGTGAAGAGAAAGAGAACAATAAAAATAAAAAAGAGATGCTCCAATCGGGAATAATTGCACTCTTTTTAATCTTTATAACTCTTGTGTGGCTTTTTGACTCCATCAAAAAATCGCTGATAGTTATCAGTACCATTCCCCTTGTTCTTCTTGGTGTGTATATAGGACACTGGATAATGGGGCTCAATCTTACAATGCCTGGACTCATAGGAGTGGTAGGGCTTGCAGGAGTAGTTGTAAATGATGGGCTGATTATGGTTAGCTTTATTAAAGAGTCAAAAGATACAGAGGAGTTGATGCGGAATGCCAAAACAAGACTCAGACCGATTCTTCTTACCTCTTTAACAACAGTTTTGGGACTTCTTACACTGATGTTCTTCGCATCAGGACAGGCTCTTATACTACAACCGATGGCAGTCTCACTTGGCTTTGGAATAGCGTGGGCAACTGTACTAAACCTAATCTATGTACCACTTCTTTTTGCCGTGGTATATAAAATAAAAACACCTCAAGGAATATAAATGAATTTAGAAATAACACATGCTCAGTTTGGAGTAAGACCACCGGTAACAAAACCGATACCAGAATTTTTAATAGAGGTTGGTGAAACCGGAATAAGAGAGATGATCTCAAAGCATTATGACTCTATAAAAAAGAGTGAGATATTTCATCTGTTTCCTCAAGATGAGGAGGAGTTGGAGCAGGCAAAAGTAAACTCTGCAGATTTTTTCATACAGATATGTGGAGGTCCAAGGTATTTTAACCAAAATCGTGGAGCACCACAGATGGTAGGACGTCACGCACCATTTGCAATAGATGCAAAAGCTAGAGAAGTATGGTTAGAACTCTATAAACCATTGATTTTAGAGTTAAAAGAGAGCGGGGTGACAGAGACCTCTCTAAACTCTTTTTGGGGATATCTAAACATATTTTCAATATGGATGATAAACACAAAATAGTACTAAAAACAAAAAGCAGGAATGTTTACACAAAGTAAGGAAGATATAAGCTCTCCCTTTGTATAATTTCGCCCTATAAAGCGACAGCTTCTTTAGAAAGTGGGTCTTTAGCTCAGTTGGTTAGAGCCCTCCGCTCATAACGGAGTGGTCATGTGTTCGAGTCACATAGGACCCACCACTAAATCCTTACAAATACAGTCTTACAAATATATTTAATCTATTATATGTTGACCACTTCGTTATTTCGATTGAGTAATTACATCTTTTTTAAGTTTTTATATTGAGAATATTGTTAACTATGATTATTTTGTAACGTTATGATATAATTTCCAATATAAATATGATAGTTATATAATTAATATAAATTAAGGTTAATGATGATAGATATTGATAGTTTAAAACAGGTCCTAATTAATGGGCTTAACTTAGAAGATATTGAGCTAGATGAGATAGAAAATGATATGCCTCTATTTGGTGAAGAAGGACTTGGTCTTGACTCTGTTGATGCAATTGAGTTAACTCTGATTTTAGAAAAAGAGTTTGGTGTAAAAATAACAAATATGGCTGAAGCGGAAAATATTTTTGCATCTTGCAGTTCACTCACATCATATATAAATGAGCAGTTGGCTAGTTGAGAAAAGCATACATCAATGCCACATCAATTAGAAGCGCATGTGGCGACACAAAACAAACTTTAGATGCTATATTTAATAAAAAAAGCTCTTTAATTGAACATAGCGGTATCGTTCCTCAAAAAACTGTCTGTATAGGTAAATTTGCAGTCAGTTTATCCTTTGAAGAGCTACTAAATGAGTCTGTTGATGAGATTAACGTTCAATCAAATTTAGATAACTTTTCGAATACTCTTCTTATTGTCGGTTCATCCGTCGGTGGAATGGCTACAACTGAAGAAGTTCTTTTTAGAGATAAAAAGTATGATAACATAGATATAAACAAACATACTATAGATGTTATAGCCTCTAAATTAAACAAAAAATATAACTTTTTAGATACCCGCTCATTTTCAACTGCCTGTACATCAAGCTCAAATGCACTTAAAGTTGCAAAAGAACTTATAGGCTATGGTGCTTATGACAATATTTTAGTTGTTGGAGCGGATGAAATCTGTTTGACCACTATTTTTGGGTTTAACTCTTTAGATATTTTATCTGATGAGATCTGTACACCTTTTCAAAAGAACAGAAAAGGGATGAATGTGGCTGAAGGAATTGCTGTCTTATTACTGCAAAGTAAAGTAGATGACGGTTCAATAGAGTTAATTGGAGCAGGTGCCAGCAGTGATGCTCATCATATCGCAAACCCAGACCCAACGGCAACTGGTGCTATGAATGCAATCAATAAAGCACTTAGTAATGCTTCTCTGAATCCAGATCAGATAGATTATATAAATGCACACGGAACAGGAACTCAAGCTAATGACGAGACAGAAGCTAAAGCGGTTGAGAGTATATTTGGACATGGTGTGGCTATAAGCTCTTCAAAGTCAAATATAGGACATACCCTTGGTGCAGCCGGTGCTATAGAAGCTGTTATATGTATAGAAGCATTAAAGAGACAAACTTTGGTACCGCAAATCAACACTTCAAACAATGAGAGAGCTTTAAACTTTGTAGATAGTGCGAAAATTATCAGTATGAAGTATGTACTTAGCAATTCTTTTGCATTTGGTGGTAATAACACCTCTCTTATATTTGGAGTCTGTGATGAGAGTTAATGTAGAGATTGTAAAATATGCTCTTGTTCATGACCCTCTAAAACTTGAGAGTTTAAATGAAAAAGAGCTTGTAAAAAAGATGATTTTAAGACGCCGTCTTAGTCGTGCTTCTAGAATCTTGGTCAACTTGGCAGACAGTTGCGGTTTTAAAACGGGAACAATGGTCTATGGAAGTGCTTATGGAGAGTTGATAGATACTGTTAGTATATTAGAAGCTATAAAAAAAGAAGATTTTGTCAGTCCAACGGCATTCCAAAATTCTGTATATAATACAGCTCCATCATACCATTCAATAGTTCAAGGTAATACTTCAGAGATATTAACTCTTTCATGTGGTGACTCCACATCATATAAGGTTATGCAGCAAGGTGCACTCTCTACTTTGAGTCAAGATGAAGTTTTTGTAAGCAGTATTGAAGCTATGAATTTTGATGGTGTAGAGATTTTTAATAAATGTAAAAATGAATTAGAATATGGAATATCATTTGTTATAAAAAAAACAGATAAAGAGGCTAATGTAAAAGTTGAAAATAAACTTCAAAAAGGTGTTCCAGCTTCACTTTCATGGATGAAAAACTTATATGATTTATGTCAAAGTAATGATAGTGTCATAATAGAGATTAAGTTGTGATAGAGCTACAGTTACCGCATCAAGCACCAATAAGATTTGCAAAGTATATAGTGAGTAAAGATGATACCACTGCTGTTGTAAAAGTAAAATTTGAAACTATCCCAACTCTACCAATGATAGTAGAGTCTGCTGCTCAGAGTAGTGCTGCATTTAGTGATGGAAAAAATAAAAATGGCTTTTTGGTTACATTGAAAAATATAAAACTTTTAGAAAAACTAAATCATCTGGAGTATGACATAAAAGTCTCATTGGAATATGAATTTGAAGGATTCAGCTATTTTAATTTTGAGATAAACAGTGAAAGGGGCTTGTTGTCCAGCGGAAAATTTATGATCTCTATAGGGTGAAAAAATCTCTTAAGCATAATGCATAAGAGATTTGGATCACTTTTTATAGAAGACTTAGTTGTACTTTTATAGAGTTATCTAAGTTTTTAATCCAACCATTATAATTTTTGTGTATAGTTTGCTCAGATTCGTTATATTTTAAATTACTACTTGATTTGTATGTAATACTATAATCTGTAGCAGTATAGTTTATAGTTGCTACTGCTTTGTGATCTCTTACTAGTAGAGTTACTTCCGCTACCCCATCACCTTGCTTTCTAATCATCCAACCTAAACCGCCTGCAGCTTTTGCAATGGCACGGAAAACATCATCCTGTGTCACAGCTTTATCGGCTTTTTGTATATGGATTTCTTGTTGTGGTACATTTAGTACACTTGCTGTCCTACAACCTGCAAATCCAAATGTTATAATTAAAACCATAACAACTGTTTTTAATACTCTTTTCAAAATTAACTCCTTTTAAATTCCGTAATCTGTAGAATTCTATTTAAAGTAAGCTTGTAATAAAATTAAAACTGTGATTTTACATTAGAGTTTAGTGCTGATTCGGAAAAATAGAATTTTTATTTATGATAATATATTTTGTATTTTATTTTAATGTTAGTTAGATAAAATAATACCCATGAATTATGATGGCTTGTATGAGGTTATATTTAAAAGTGCTGATAATGCCGAGATTAAGTTGTGTGATGAAAGTCATCCAATTTTTAAAGCACATTTTCCGACTAAACCGGTTTTTCCTGGATTTATTCATTTTGAGATAGTTTCGAAACTATTTTCACTCGACATCACGACTATTAAAAAAGCTAAGTTTATAAATTTGGTTTCTCCAAACGAAATATTAGTATACGAGAGAAAATTAAATACTTTTAAAGTGTTTAGTGGTGAAAAAGAAGTAGCAAATTTTAGTTTATGAAGTGTTTAGGTAAAAATATATGAAAAAAGTATTAGTTCTTTATTACTCTCAAACGGGACAGCTTAAAAATATTCTCGATAGTATTGTATCAAAGCTCGGTGATGATGATATAAAAGTAGA
>JBDLHW010000097.1:0-7196 GCA_039715155.1 Campylobacterota bacterium
GATTTGTAAGAGAGACCTTTGTAGATTATGACTATATAGCTAACAGTAGTTATGAGTCATATGGTGCAAGGGGTGGTCTTGCAATGAATATCTCCAAAAATTCATATATGTCACTTGGATATGTTTATGAAGAGTATGGAGATTGTACAGAGACTATTTATAGAGAGTGTTCAAGCTCCTATCCAGAGCTTGTTTTCTCTTTAGCATTTTAGGGGTTTACTTCTCACCTTCAGAAGGTTTACGAGCTTTAATATTTATCTTTCTTCCAACTTTTTTGGGAGCACCCCATTTATCTTTAGGTGTTCCATCATAACGATGATTTCTTTCTCCGCTTTTTCCAGAGAACTTCGCTTTTCCATTTTCATCGTAACCTAAAAACTTATTTTCTTCTTTCTTTTTTTTGTCCCATTTCCCGGCAGAATCAGATTTCTTAAAATCTTTTTTCTTTCCACTCTTATCATAGGCTTTCTTCTCCTCATCGCCATAATCACGTTTAGGCTTATAAGTTTTCTCTTTAGGCTCTTGTGTCTTCTCATCGTAACGTTTTTTAGCAACTTCTTTTATCTTATCTTTTGTCATTTTTTTAGGAGCTGGTCTATCAGATTCTGGTTTTTTATCAGAAACAGGATACTCAAAACCTTTGATAACTTCTTGTTTGATTGCACGCCCAAGTAACATCTCAGTGTGATAAAGCTCTTTTTGCTCACTCTCATCCAACATTAAGACAGCACTGTCAGTGGCTTTTGCAACTCTAGCCATATAAACTATCGCTTTTATAGGCAGATCATAACTAATGAGCATCTCACATTTGAGTTCAGGCAGTTTGATGAGCTCTCTATCTTCTATAACTTTTACATCTTTGCTCTCAAGTCCATCAACAATGGCTTGCGGCTCACGTGAGCAAACAATTAAAATATCTGTTTTTCCATTTTCAGAAATGACTTTATTTAAAAGTTCTATTTTTTTCTCACTTGGACATTGATAAACGCGATGATTGTTTGGTTTTATAGTTATAGAGTTGCTTGACATTAGGAGTCCTAAATTGTATTTGCGCAATTATATCCACAATAGCCATAAATTATGCTATTATGAACACACTTTAGACAACTAGGAATTATATGTCATTTGAAAAATTAGGATTATCTAAACATCTTTTACGCGCTATTAAAGAGCAGGGTTACGATACGCCAACACCTATTCAGGCACAAGCCATACCAATCATATTAAAAAGACAAGATATTTTAGCAGGTGCTCAAACAGGAACTGGAAAAACAGCAGGTTTTACCCTGCCAATGCTTGAGTTATTAAACCGTGCAAAACCATCTAAACATACAAAAGCCCATCATGTAAAAGCACTGATACTCACTCCAACAAGAGAGTTGGCACTTCAGGTGGAAGAGAGTGTGAGACTCTATGCAAAGCATCTCCCATATAAATCAGCTGTTATTTTTGGAGGAGTTAAGATAAATCCTCAAATCACTGCGCTGCGTAAAGGTGTTGATATAGTTGTGGCTACTCCAGGGCGTCTCCTAGACCATATCTCCCAAAAGACGATAAATCTATCGAAGGTTGATTTTTTAATCCTTGATGAAGCGGATAGAATGCTGGATATGGGTTTTGTCAATGATATTAAAAAAGTTATAGCGGTTCTGCCTAAAGAGAGACAGACACTTCTTTTTTCAGCGACTTACTCAGATGAGATAAAAAAACTATCTGAAAAGTTTTTACGCTCACCATCTTTAATTGAAGTGGCTCGTAGAAACACTTCAAGTGAGATAGTAAAACAGGCTGTATATCATGTGGATAAAACTCGTAAGCGTGAGTTGTTGACTCATCTTATTAACGAGGGAAAGTGGAAGCAGGTTTTAGTATTTACAAGAACAAAGCATGGTGCAAACCGTCTGAGTGGACAGCTTGACAAAGATGGCATAACATCAGCGGCAATCCATGGAAATAAATCGCAAAATGCAAGAGTAAAAGCTCTGGATGATTTTAAAAAGGGGAAAGTTCGTGTTTTAGTAGCGACGGATATTGCCGCTCGTGGAATTGACATTGACCAGCTTCCTCACGTGGTAAACTTTGAGCTTCCAAATGTAAGTGAGGATTATGTTCACCGTATCGGCAGAACGGGTCGTGCCGGAAATGAGGGTGAAGCTATATCTTTAGTCTGTGTAGATGAGGATGAGTTCTTGGCAAATATAGAGAAACTGATAAAAAAAGATATTCCAAAAGTATGGCTCAAAGGCTTTAAGCCTGATCCGTCAATAAAAGCAGAACCTATAAACATGGGTGGAAACCGTGGAGCTAGAAATAAACCACGCGGTGGCGGCAGTAGAAATGGCGGTGGAAGAAATTCTCGTAATTCATCAAGAGGTAGAAGGTAGAGCTAGAGTTTAATAGTTATACTAAACATAGCACCAGAGTTTGTGTTTTTTACATTGATAGCTCCGTTGTGCTTTTGAACTATCTGTGAGCTCATATAGAGCCCGATTCCAGTTCCTTTTCCATCAGCTTTGGTTGTGATGTTTGGTTTAAAGATATCAGCTATTACATGCTGAGGTATCCCCTTGGCATTATCTTCAAACTCGATAATCCCATTTTCGTTTTCTATATAACTTTTGATAGTTATCTCTCTATTACTAATCTCTTTTTCATTAAAGGCATCTATAGAGTTACTTAGAAGATTTAAAAAGAGATGTTTAAACTCATTTATCTGACCAAAGATAGTTATGTCATCTTGTATATCAACAGTGAGATTAATAGTGTTTTTGAGAAGCTCATCTTTCATAAGAACTTGAACACTCTCTATACACACACTTGTTAGAAAGTCTGTAGAGTCTTTGGCTGGTCTAAAAAAGTTTCTAAACTCACCAAGAGTGTTTACCATATGCGCTATCTGCATATGTGTTGTCTCAGTTATATCAGCTATGTACTCTTCATCAACTAGACCATCTTTGAAGTCATCCTTTAGCATGTCAGTCATCATACTGATAGAGTTGAGAGGCTGTTTCCACTGATGAGCAACAGCGTCCATCATCTCACCCATTGCAGCCATCTTTGACTGCTGAACAAGCATAGTCCCTTTTTTTGAGCTCTCTGCATTTACATTTTTATGGCGTTTATCTACTTTATCTAGTACGTTTTGATGGATTTTTTTAAGCGTTTCGGTTTTTCTTTTTTGGGAGTGGTAGAGTTTAACGAGTTCTTGAGTGGCTTTAACGAGAGAGAGGTATGAGCTCTCGTGAAGCTTTGGAATATGAGAATAGTTGATATATTTGTTTATATCGTCAAGGAGTTTCTGATTCTCATCTTGTGCCATTTTATTCTCTCTAAGTAAAAGCCCTGTTCAAAGCTGAAAACATAGCTTTAATTGAAGCAGTAGCTATATTGTTATCAGCTCCAACACCATAGCATGAGATAGTTTCACTTGTCTCCAACTCTATGTAAGCGACAGCTTTTGCTGAGCTTTTATCTCCGCATGAGTGTTCCGAATATGATTTGATTGTAAACTCATTTTTATAATCATTCATTAACGCATGTTTACAAGCATCAATCGGACCATTTCCCTGACCTACTGCATCTATCTCTCTGCCATTATATTTGTATGTTAAGTTACATGTAGATACACCATCTTTAGATGATAAATTAACATAAACAAAAGAGATATGCTCTTTGGTATTGAAGTAAGTCTCTTTGAAAATATCTAAAATCTCTTCACCACTTAACTCTCTACCCTTAACATCAGTTACATCTTGAACTATCTTGCCAATCTCAGGATGCATAGCTTTTGGAAGTTGATAACCGTAGTTTTTCTCTAAGATATATGCAACTCCACCTTTACCCGATTGTGAGTTGATTCGGATGATACTCTCATAAGTTCTACCAACATCTTCAGGGTCAATAGGTAAGTATGGAACTTCCCAAAAGTTATCCTCTCTCGCTTTTTGATGAGCTAAACCTTTGTTGATTGCATCTTGGTGTGAACCGCTAAAGGCAGTATAAACCAACTCTCCAACATAAGGGTGACGTGCATGTGTAACCATCTCGGTACATCTCTCAACAACATCTAAAACTTCACCTATATCTGAGAAGTTCAAAGTTGAATGAACCCCTTGAGTAGTCATGTTAAGAGCTAATGTGATGATATCAACATTACCAGTTCTCTCACCGTTACTTAAAAGTGTTCCCTCAACTCTATCTGCACCAGCTAAGAGTGCTAATTCTGTAGCTGCGATAGAGGTCCCTCTATCGTTATGTGTATGCGTAGAGATAATTACATTTTCTCTATTATCTAGGTGTCTTGCCATCCACTCTATCTGGTCTGCATATACATTTGGTGTTGCCATCTCAACTGTTGCAGGTAAGTTAATGATTACTTTACGACTACTGCTAATACCCCAAGCAGCTGTTACTGCGTTACAGATACGAGCTGAAAACTCTAACTCTGTTCCTGTAAAACTCTCCGGAGAGTACTCTAAGAAAATCTCGCCATCATGATTTTTTTCATACTTCTTAACTAACTCCACACCCTCTAAGGCAAGAGCAATAATTTCATCTTCGCCTTTTTGAAACACTATTTTTCTCTGAGCAACAGATGTTGAGTTATATAGGTGCACGGTAGCTTTTTTAACACCTTTAAGAGATTCGAAAGTCTTAGCTATAAGATGCTCTCTTGCTTGAACAAGAACCTGAACAGTTACATCATCAGGTATAAGCCCATCATCAACCAATCTTCTTAAAAAATCAAATTCTACTTTTGAAGCTGATGGAAATCCAACTTCTATTTCTTTAAAACCTAGTTTGAGTAAGAGTGCAAAAAGTTCAAGTTTTTTATCCATGTTCATAGGATTGATTAGTGCTTGATTACCATCACGTAAATCTACACTACACCATTTAGGAGCATGAGTAATTGTATTGTTTGGCCATTGACGATTTGGCAAATCTATTTGTGGATAGGGTCTGTATTTACCCTGTTGTACATGATTCATTATGAATCCTTAACTTGAAATCTTTAATAACACACTCTTACATTTGTTATTAATATGCGAATTATATCGAATTTATGGTTATAAAAAAGTTTAGTTGAAGAATGGTTTTAAAGTATAAGAAAAGTTGTAGAATTTTCCCACAGATGTGGGAAAGGTAGTGTTAGGAAAAAGTTCCTAGCACTGGTAAGTAGTTTTAAACTCGAAAGCAGTTGGACGACCCTCATCTGGCCATACATCACGCTCAAATCTATAGTGCTGGTAAGCATCAATAAACTCTTTAGTAAATACTGGTTTTAAGAAGTCGTTATCACCGATAAGACCCTCTAGTGCTTCACGTAAAGTGTGAGGCATTTGAGGGATGTTTTTCTCACGAATCTCATCAAGAGATAATTCGAACAGATCTTCATCCATTGGACCAACTGGAGTCTCTTTCTTAGCAATACCATCAAGACCAGCCATCATCATTACAGCAAATGCAAGGTAAGGACAAGCAGTTGAATCTGGGAAACGCATCTCAATACGAGTAGCCATTTCACCAGCACCGTATGGAATACGACAAGCAGCTGAACGGTTTTGTGAAGAGTAAGTTAAAATACTTGGAGCTTCGAAACCTGGTAACAGACGCTTGTACGAGTTTGTTGACGGGTTAGTGAAAGCAGAAACTGCAGCAGCATGTTTGAAGATACCAGCAGTATAGTTAAGAGCCATTTCACTTAAGTTTGCATATTCACCTGGTGCGTAGAAAAGGTTTTTACCATCTTTCCATAGTGATTGGTGAACGTGCATACCGTTACCGTTGTCACCGTAAAGTGGCTTAGGCATAAATGTAGCAGTTTTACCGTTAAGGTGAGCAATCATCTTAACAACATACTTGTATTTTTGAACATTATCAGCAGCACCGATGATGTCAGAGAAAACGATACCGATTTCGTGTTGACCTTGTGCAACTTCGTGGTGACCAAGAACAACTTCAAGACCAACTTGCTCAAGAACCTGCATCATCTCAGCACGGATATCTACAGCAGAATCTGTAGGTTGAACTGGGAAGTAACCACCTTTAGTTCCTGGTCTGTGACCTGTGTTGTACATCTCTGGGTATGGGTTGTTTGAGTTCCACTCACCCTCTTCAGTATCTACTCTGTAACCAGCTTCATTGATGCTATCAACAAAAGTTACAGAATCAAACATAAAGAATTCGTTTTCAGGACCGAAGTATGCAGCATCTGCAATACCGATTTCGTCTGCATGTTTAAGAGCTTTTTTAGCAATTGAACGTGGACATCTTTCGTACGGTTGTTCTTTGTAGATGTCATAAACATCACAAAATACGATGATAGTTGGATCAGCAGTAAATGGGTCTAAGAAGGCAGTTCCAACTTCCGGCTTAAGTATCATATCTGATTTGTTAATCGGCTGCCAAGCTTCAATAGAAGAACCATCAAATGGAAGACCATTTTCAAGATAGCTGTGATTCACAGCACTCATTCTGTAACTAATATGGTGCCAAGCACCTTTAATATCTGTAAATCTAAAGTCTACAAACTGAACATCATTCTCTTCACAAAAAGTAAAAAACTCTTCTTCATTATTAACAAATTTTCCCATTCATTTCTCCTGAATTTTAATCTGTTGATAGTATATCTGATTTATTTAAAATAAAATCTTTTAAAGTGATTAAAAAATAATCATCTTCTTCTATTGTTTCATAAAGTGATTGTTTTAAAAAACTATACTAAAGGTTGAACCCTCATTCTCTTTACTCTGTATTTCTAAAGAGAAGTTATGGAGCTTTACGATATTGTTCACTATAAATAGCCCTAAACCAAGTGAATTATTCCAACTATTCTCGTGGACTCTGTAGAACTTGCTTGTAATGTTTTCTAGGTTTTTTGCAGAGATGCCTATCCCGCTATCTTTAATATTTAAAGAGTTTTCATCAAAGCTTATAACTACTTCATCTTCTGAGTACTTAAACGCATTCTCTACTAAATTACTGATCACAACACTAAAGAGTGAAGGATCGGCTTTGATGAGAATCTCTCTGTTGCCTTTTATTATTGTCTCTCTTTTAGGGTAGTTGAGTTTGATATTTTCAACTGTATCTGCCACAACTTCATAAAGATTTATAGTTGTAAAATTCATAGATTGCTTACCGCTGTCGAGCTTGATAGAGAGTCTCAGTGTATCTATCAAGTCACTCAATTTTGT
>JBDLHW010000098.1:0-7195 GCA_039715155.1 Campylobacterota bacterium
AACTTTTCATATCGAATTAAAATGGTGTTTGATGATTTTATAGCAGGAGTAAGCATTCTACAGTGAAGAACTTGAGCTAAATCAACCCAACTTTTATAACCTCTATAGAGATAAGGTTTTCCATCCATAAAGACAATATTTCCAGCATAGGTTGAAGAAAAAGTATCTGGATTTAGAACTTCAAACTCAACTATCTCTTTGGCGTTTAAATTATCTAATTTATCTTTTAGAGTAGTTATGATTTGAAGCATTGCCTCTTTTGTAAAGTTTAACATGATGTAATTATACAGTTATATTTTTATTTTATGTAAATTTTGTTTTTTTGAAACAGAGTACTCATTACACCGTGTTTGGTAGTTATATCTTTTACATAATCATCATAGTTTGTGTTGTTCTCTTCAAAAAAATCAAGCAGATATTTTACAGAAGCTATTTCACCCTCACTTCTTTCTATCTCTAAAAGTTTTTCATATAGAGGTTCTATCTCTTTTATCGCTTGTTTGGGAGCAGCATAGTTAACCGCCATATACCCATTCTCTTTTTTGCTTACTTCACTGTGTGTTGTCTTAAAGCTGGTTGTAACCCAAAAGTAATTCCCATCTTTTGTTTTGTTCTTTAAAATAGTTAAAATATCTTGATTATCTTTTAGGCGTTGCCACATAAGTGTAAATATGATTTTTGGCATATCTGGGTGTCGAATAATATTGTGAGCTCTCCCTATAAGTTCTTTCTCTTTATATCCTGTAATATTTTTGAAATAGTGGTTAGTATACTTAATGTTACCTCTTAAATCTGTTCTACTGACTATAGGTTGAAGTTCATCTATTTTAATCTGTTTGGAAGATTTATTTTTTTTAGCGAACATAGATGTACTCCTTTTTTATTTGGATTATATAATAATAAATAACTTAAGTAAATATTTTATATCTATATTGTGAGAAAATATTTGATTTTAGGTTGTAGAGACAAAAATGTGATTAATTAACAATATCCCTTTACTTTAAAACTAATAAGTTATTATTATATAAAACCAATATAAGGCTCTTGCTATGAATATAAAACAAATACCCTTGTTAGAAAAGATTATTTCTATTCAGTCTTTAATTATACGGGGGGATAGTATACGATCTATATTAAGAAAGGAGGCCTCTTTTTTTAATAAGGAGAGTGGTTCCCATGTTATTGCTGTATGTATAGAGAATGAAGACCGAGTTAACATAGAGCTGGTACTGGAGGAGAGAGAACATTTTCTTTCATTGATGGATAAATATAAAGTTTTGCCAAAACATTTGGAACTCAATAAGTTCATAGAGCAGTGTAACTTACAATTTTGTGCATCTCAAGAACGAGTTCAAATAAATACTCTTCATGATATTTTTGATGGAAATCTATCAAAGAAAAAAACTATTTCCTTCGAACAAGAGATAAGTTTCAATCATGCCCTTCTTTATATTATGCGTAATGATATTGGGAGGAAGATAGGTTTCGTAATCTATCTATTTCCAAATGAGTCTGAACAAGAGAATGATAAGTTACTAGAACTAACGAAAGTTTTTGAAATGCTACTTCGTCCTTTTTATGATGAAGATAGAAAAGTCTTACGTGCTAAGTGTGTACAAATGGATGAAAAAATGCAGCGCTTGACTGAACAAGAGAAACGCATAGCCAAATTTATTATTCAAGGGAAGCCTTATAAAGAAATTGCAGAAAATCTAGGTGTATCTATCAATACTCTAAAGACACATACAAAAAACATATTCAGCAAATATGGAGTGAGCTCTAAAATTGATTTACATAACAAACTAACAGGAGCGTTCCAATAATAGGCAACACTCCAGTATATAAGAGTGTTTTCTATATAGTGCAAGCTTTAAAAAGAGAGAGCAGTCGATATATAAAAGTCAGAATAGCTGTCCATTGTATTCAATATAGGTTCAACATAGCCGTATTCTATGTTAACAAGGATATTTTGGCGTAAAAGGTAGTTTAGACCCAAACTATAGGCATTGAAGTCATGTGGGTTTACAAACCCTATTTTGCCTGTAGCTGTATCATCATTGTTGACATAGTTTAAGTAAGCGACTTTGATACCAAGCGGAGTTATAGGATTGATCTGAAACTCAATAGATGAAGCCTTGTTGTCTGTTTGTTGCAGACTTGGGCTTTCAAGTGCTATATCCGGATTAACGTCAACGATATTTTTCATTACTATATTAATTGTAGTCATTGTCATCATATCAGCAATCGAACCACTCGCTTCAAGGTCAATACCATACCCTTCTTTAGAGATAGTGACAAGTTTAGAGGATGCATCGATTTTTGTAGCATTAAAG
Source organism: Campylobacterota bacterium (assembly GCA_039715155.1). Classification (GTDB taxonomy): domain Bacteria; phylum Campylobacterota; class Campylobacteria; order Campylobacterales; family Sulfurimonadaceae; genus Sulfurimonas. The sequence continues at coordinate 2,334 of JBDLHW010000098.1, forward strand.
CTATCGTCACTCGCTGTAACATAACCAGAGAATACGTATGCACCAAACATAATATTCCAATCATCTCCAAGAGTGTTATTATAAGTAATACGTCCAAAAGGCATCAAACTGTCTCCTGCATCTATACCCTCATTGTTTTGCGATGGTATAGTGAGTCCTATAGTGGCAAAAATATTTTTATCTCCATAGTAGGCTTGCACACCGGTTGCAGGACCTCGACCAATCCCCGTTGCTTGAGCAGCATTAGTGGTATTAGCATTTTCAAATTGTCTAATTGGAGAGTTGAGCCCAGTATTAAAGTTTTCCATTCCAGAAAAAATACCATTAGTCTGTGTTGAGTACAGAGAAACACCAGCATAGCCATTTAGTTCTTCATATGATAAGATCGCTTTACCATTAAAGACAACATCATATTCATCAGATGGATCTCCTGTCAGTGAAACAAGACCACCAACATTATCAGAGATACGGCCTCCAAAGTAGAGTCCAGAGCCTTCCAAGACCTGTAGCTCACCACGCTGGGTACCGACAACATCAGTGCTATTTGCATCTAAGTTCTGAGACGTTTTAATATAACGAGCATTCAAAACTACAGATGCATTTAGAACAGATGGTAAGCCTAATGGAACATCACCCCCCTCTACTAGCGATTGTGTCTCACCCTGATCATCATAAATTGTATAGCCTGAAAGGACAAAATGACGGCCGTATGCATTCAGTTTTGGCATATTCTGGGCGTGACAAGCAACACAACTTTTTCCTGTTTGTCTCGCAAAGTTAGGCAAGGCGTTCGCAGCTTCTGGTATTGCTAAGAGCAAAATTCCGGAGAGTAAAAGTAAGTTTTTAGTGAATTTTTTCATCAGGTACTCCAATTAAAATGATATAGTTAAAACAGATAAAAGATCATTGTAATCTTCTATGTCGATTCTTTTTGCATTTACCATAGAGTACTCCATAGTAAACATTATATTTTGACGAAACGAGTAGTCAAACCCAACAGTTACAGCTTCTTTGTCTTTGGCATCTATTTTATCAGGTTGATATGTATGCGGTCCGCGATCATCTAGTGTCAAATATGATATTTTAGCGCCAAGTGTGGACCATGGATATACGGCTAATTCAACAGAGTAAGCCTCCGTGTCTGCATCTTCTGGTTCACCGTAGACATCATATTTATCAACTACTGCGTCATATACCATTAAGGAAGCATCACTTAAAGTTGTCTTGTTTTGTAGAACGGCATTGGCTGTCAATAATAGACTCACATCTGCTACACTGCCTTCTAACTGCATGTCAATACCGTAAGAGTCTTTTGTTATGCCTACTAGACGTTGTGGAGCTAAACCAGAGAGAGCAGGGTCAATACTAGTGTTACTGGCTGTAGCAGTTCCACTTAGCCCATAAAGACCAACTATGAGTGTTAGATCTCCAATAGGCTGCTCATATGCTAATCTGGCAAAGCCAATGAGGCCTTTTCCGATATCTATACCATTTGTATTATGTACAGGAACATATGCACCTACTGTTAGAAAGAGGTTCTTCCCGCCATAATAGACCTGTATCCCTGTTGCTGCCCCGCTAGCCAAGTCCGATGCTTGTGCAGCATTAGTCGCTTTATGGTTTTCAAATTGTCTAACTGGTTTGTAGAGACCAGTGTTATAGTTCTCCATACCGGAAAATGGACCGTAGTTATTGGTAGAAAAAATAGAGAGGCCAGCATAACCACTACCTGCCTCATAAGCGGTAGAAACTTTTCCGGCAACTATAGCTTTTCCCTCTTTTTCTCTAAATTCTATAATTGTACCAACATTGTTTGCAACACGTCCAGCCAGGTTAATCGTAGAAGTTTTAAATACCTCATAAATTCCACGATTACTCTCAATCGGCTCTCCAGTGGTGGTTTGAAGAATCTCTCCCTTACCATTGGTCATGTTGTTACTAAAATCATATCTAGCTTTTAGCATAGCTGACATGTTTAAAACCATAGGGATCCCCAGTCCGATTTCCTCACCATCTATCAATGATTGAGGGCCTGTTTCAGTACTCATCGTGTAGGCAGAACGGGCAAACTGCCGTCCAAAACTACCAAGCTTGGTTTGGTTTTGTGTATGACATATCATACAGTCAAGACCAGTTTGGCGTGCAAACGCTGGAACGGCCTGAAGACTTTCAGCAATAGTGATTAAAAATATAATGGAGGGTATCAAGAAGGAAGAACGTATCTGTTTCACATTGAATCCTTTATGCTAGATATACACTATTATACAGTAGAAAAAAACATAAATAATCACCTCTTAGTGTGATTGTTTATTGTAATTTTTAAAAATTTTGAATTAATAATATATTTTAAGCTTATTTATTCTAAAATCTTATAGTAAAACCATAGGAGGTGTAAAATGAGAAAGGTAGTATCACTTTTAGTAATTAGCAGTTTGACACTAATTGCATTTGACGGAGAAAAAGCATATAAGCAGTGTGCAATGTGTCATGGAAAAAAGGCAGAGAAAGTTGCAGTGAACTCTTCACCTGTGCTTAACACATTAAGTGAGGAAAAACTAAGTTCAAGACTAAATGAGATTGTAGATGGCTCAACTGATATGGCTAAACGTTTTGTTAGTATGCATCAAGCAAAACTAAAAGGTGTTAGTAAAGAAGAGATAGGATTAATGTCAAAGTATATCATTAATCTAAGAGATAAAGAGGATTAAGACCTCTTTATCTAATATCTATAATCCCTCATAATCAATATAATTCCATTATCATTCAAAGTAAACATACAAAACAGTATTTTTAAAAAAGCAGGAGAGTAGAGGAAAGCCCCTATCCGAAGATAGAGACTTTATGTTAGAGGTCGGTTAAGGAGTTACTGCTGATACATTGTAATCAACACGTCCGAACCAACTGTCTAATCCAGTAAATGGATCAGATTCGTTATAGTCTGCAAACTCTGTCTCTTGAATCCAAACATTGTAAATTGTTTTACCATCAGGAGTGGTAAAGCTTTGCACCTCTTTTTCTTGAAGGATAGCACCATCTCTTGCTGCTAGCATAGATGTATTGGTATCCCATACCCAATCGTTTCCTACTTTAAGAGCACGTTTGTAGTAAAGGTTACTTTCTGCTTTGCCTAAATCATGGTTTGTGTTATCTATCCAGTCTATTTCACCCCATGTAACAAATAGTACATTAGGATTACTCTGATCAGATGCTAAGATACTTGTAGCATCACCTTTCGGTGTTGTAAAGAATCTTGCATCAACTGTGTTGGCACCGCCTTTAACAACTTGTGTCACATTTTGAGGTCCTAACCAAGTTGCACCTGAATATATATGTGTATGGAAATTGCTAGGCATATTTCCAATGGTCGTTTTTGCATCATTCGGTGTATACTCAAATCCCGTATAGATATCATTTTCACGAAGGAATATACGAGGTGAAAATGTATTTTCATAAGGGTTTACGTAAGTATTCTCGTCAAGATTAGCTTCACTCCAAGTTACATTATAATCGTCAATGCTTCCATTTTGATCGTATGGCACCTGTGCACTAACGTTTGTCACCTCTCTACCATCAAGAGCAATAAATGAATCATAGGTAAATCCGTTGTTCATACGAATGAACATGTCTGACGATGCTCCCTGAGTGTCAAATGATTGTTTGTACATAAATGCAAAGTTGAATCTATCAGCATCACAAGAGTCAATTTGTGTACCTATTACTAAACGGCGAGCATTTTCATATATCATCTCACTTGTATTTTGGTCAGGTACTTTTACGTTTACTATGTTACCTGCACTTACAAGAGGCATTGCCACTTTTTGAAGGATGTTCGGATCACTTGAGTTAAAGTCATCTATAGCATCAAATAAAAAGCTTTCAAAGTAAACAGATTTACCTTCAAGTGCGATGATTGTCTCACTGTCACCTTGGTCTTGATCCGGTTCACCCGGAGTGCTTTCTGACAATCCTTTTGTTTCTTCGTATCCGAAGACTACAACATCTTGACCTTCAGTTGTTTTAAGCAGTCTGAATGCAGATCTTGATGCACCAGTGTCACCGTCAAGAACGACCTGAGTATCTGTAAGCATATCTACATCGTAAGTATTACAGCGAGTTACATTGTTTTCTGCAGTGTTATTCGTAATAGATGTCACGTACCCATAAGTGTCACATAAACTTTTACAGTAAATTTTCGTATCATCGTTTGAACAACTTTGGTTGTCTGTTATACGAACCGGATAATTAAAGTTATATGCTGATTTAGGTTTCGTTGTATTTTCATCTAACTCACCCTCTACAGCAAAGTCTGCCATTTTGATAGAAGTGTACCAGATGTCTGTACCATGATTTGTAGTAGCACCACTCCAACCTTCACCTGGTCCTGCACCTTTACCTGAACGAAGACCCTCAGTATCTTCTTGCCATGACATAGCAAAACCTGCATCTGAACCCTCTATCCAAATATGATTAGAGTCTCTTGTACCAGTTGTAAGCTGCATAGGTGCATGCCATGTGATATTTCCATCATCAGGATTGATAATACCTCTGGCAGTCCAAACACAACTAAACGGTACTTCATAAACTTCTTTACCATTTGGTGCGATCATCATCAAACGAGAACCATCTTGAGCCTCAGCATAGTCAATAGATCCCTGTGAACCGTTCACAGCGAAGAAGTCATCTGTATATCTACCCGTAACTTCATCTTTAACAAAACCAAACGGGTTACCGCTCGGACAATATTTATCATTCCATGCAATTAAAATATTGTTCCCCTCAACAGCCATGTTTGGTTTTTGAGCATGTCCAGGATAAGGGATTTTAGTAGCATTTCTGTTAATATCCCAAACTACTTCCATAGA
>JBDLHW010000099.1:0-7164 GCA_039715155.1 Campylobacterota bacterium
AATGCTCAAAGGGATATCGTTCTTATAAATGCAGCAGCCTCTCTGATGGTAGATGGTGTGGCTCGTGATATGCAAGATGGCTTAGAGATGGCTAGAGAAGCTATAAGGAATTCACGTGCAAAGAAAAAACTTCGTCAGATTATAGAGGTCTCCAATAAACTATGATGAAGTATAGATTAAAGCTAGACAACCTACATCCGGTAGTTTCAAAATTTACTCAAGAGATAAAAAATGGTGTGGTGATTTTAAAAGGTGACTTAGCCGCGGGAAAAACAACACTTGTGAAGGCGGTTGTGAAAGCCTTAGGCGTCAATGATGAAGTAACATCACCAACTTTTTCCCTTCAACAGTGTTATGGAGATAGAATTTATCATTACGATATGTATAACCATGGCTTAGAGCATTTTATATCTTTAGGAATGTTAGAAGAGTTGGACAAAGAGGGACTCCACTTTGTAGAGTGGGGTGATGATGAACTTATCAAGATACTAAGTGCTTCAGGAATCCCGACCGTAGTAATAGAGATTGAAAAAATATCTGATGATGAAAGAGAGTATAGGATAGATTATGCATACGCTTAAGGCAGAGAACCTGCAAAAAAGAATTAAAGACTTAGAGATAGTTAAGGGAATGAGCCTAGAGGTTTCCAGTGGTGAAGTGGTCGGACTTCTTGGACCAAACGGGGCTGGAAAGACAACTACATTTTATATGATATGTGGACTCGTTGAAGCGAGTGGTGGCGAGGTTTTTTTTGATGGTGATAATATCTCAGCTATGCCGCTTCATGAGCGCGCTATAAAAGGGATAGGGTATCTGCCGCAAGAGGCTTCAATCTTTAAGGATTTGAGTGTTGAGGATAACCTGATGGTTGCTGCACAAGTTGGCATAAAAGATAAAAAAGCTCAAGAAGATAGAATCTTGGAGCTTCTCGATATGTTTAATATCGAGCCGATTAGGTATCGTAAGGGTATCAGTCTGAGTGGTGGTGAGCGTCGTCGTGTGGAGATTGCCCGTGCTCTTGTAAATAAGCCAAAGTTTTTACTTCTTGATGAGCCTTTTGCTGGAGTTGATCCAATCGCTGTTATGGATATTCAAAAGGTTATACACCAGTTGATTTCATATGATATTGGTGTTTTGATAACAGACCATAATGTTCGTGAAACACTGGATGTTTGTGATAGAGCTTATGTTATTAAAGCCGGTGAGCTTCTGGCTTCAGGAACAAGTGAAGAGATAGGTCAAAATGCTGATGTTCGTAAGCATTACTTAGGTGAGGAATTCAGGCTTTAAGAGCTAATAAAATATGGCAGCATTAAGACAGACACAGAGTGTAGAGACAAAACATAAACTTTCAAATACTCTGCGTAACTGGCTGCCGATTTTGCACTCGAGCCTTAGTGATCTAGGTGAGGCTATGGCTCCTTTTGTGGAGTCAAATCCTGTGGTAGAGGTAGAGTCTGGATATGAAGAGGATTTTGAGAAAAAGATTCCCAGAAAAGTAATCTCCAGAGCCGTTAGCAACTCTCGAACCGAACAGATAGAAGCTTTGACAATTCAGCAAAGAACACTCCATGATGTTTTAGACGAGCAGCTTGAAGCACCACTATTTCCAACTCCAATATCTCAAGATATAGCACAGTTTGTTGTTGCAAACCTTGATGAAAATGGATATTACGAGGGAGAGAGTGAAGAGTTTTGTGAGAAGCATGATATTACAGTTGAATCTTTTGAAAAAATTAGACTGCGTTTCGCTCACGTAGACCCAATCGGGATAGGTTCAAAAAACCTTGCAGAGTCCTTTCTCTTCCAGCTTGACAGTTCTGAGATAAGCGATGGAGCCTATCCTCTTGCACTTGAAGTTATCAATAACCTCCAAGAGATGCATAGCTATTCAGGTCGAGAAAACTTTAGTGATGTGATGAAAATCATATCTACTTTTAGAAACCCTCCAGCATTGGAGTATCAAGAAGAATCAGCGCAGATAGTACCTGACTTGATGATATATTTTAGTGAAGACGAACAGATAGAAGTGAAGTTAAATAACGCTTACTATCCAACTATAAACATAGATACTAACTACGGTGTAGAGCACGAGTTTGTATCTCAAAAAATAAAAGAGGCTAAGTCTCTAGTGGATGCCCTTGATATGCGTAAAGCAACACTCTACAAAGTAGGCTTGATGATAGTTGAGTATCAGTATGAATTCTTTACAGGTGGTCAGATTATGCCGCTGACACTAAAGACTCTGGCTGATGAGTTTGGACATAATCCTTCAACTATCTCACGTGCTATTGCAAACAAGTATATAGCATGCGATAGAGGTGTTTTGGCAATGAAAGAGTTCTTTACTACTGCCATAGATGAAGATGTCTCAAATGCGGCTATTAAAGAGTTCTTAGTTGGTGTTGTAAAACAAGAGAGTCGTGAAAAACCTCTGAGTGATATGAAACTGCTTGATTTAATCCAAGATAAGTTTAAAGTAAAAATGGTGAGACGTACCATCGCCAAGTACAGAAAACAGTTAAATATAGCTGGTTCAAGTGAAAGAAAAAAGCTCTATCAGTTAGGCTTGTAGTGGATATAAAAGAGAGACTCGAGAGAGAGGTTGAAAAACGTAACAGAGAGGATGAAGTCTCAGTTGATAAACTAGACCCCATCTTTGTTGCCCACCGTTACAGAGACCCAACCATATCTTTGATATGTGCACTTTTTGCTTATGGAAATGTAAAACAGATTGTAAAGTTTTTAGACTCTATTGATTTTAATCTTTTACAAAAAAGTGATGAAGAGATAAGAGTAGCTCTTAAAAATCACTACTACAGATTTCAAAAAAGTGAGGATGTGATGGCGCTTTTTATAGCGCTTAAACGGCTAAATGCTCAGAGCTCTTTAGAAGATCTGTTTATGAGCGGCTACAGAGACAGAAACAGTGTTGTAGATGGGATAAATGCAGTAATATCAAAGATGCAATCTCTATACCTTCACTCCTCGCGTGGATATAACTTTTTGATAGGAAAAGTAACTACAAAGACCAAGGGAGCAGGTGCTTTAAAGCGCTGGATGATGTTTCTGCGCTGGATGGTAAGAGATGATAATATAGATATGGGATTATGGAGTGGTGTCGACAAAGCTGACTTGATTATACCCTTAGATACACATACTTTCAGTGTTAGTAAGAGGCTTGGATTACTAAAAAGAAAGAGCTATGACTTAGAAGCAGCTATAGAGCTGACAAATACTTTAAGAGGTTTTGATAAGAATGACCCTCTAAAGTATGATTTTGCCCTTTATAGACTGGGTCAGGAGAGAATTTTATAGTAAAAATAAAATTAGTTTAGATATAATAATTACAATTAAAATAAGGAATGGTTATGGAATGCGAATTTCCGAGTGTGAATTCAAATAAGCAAGAGATAAAAGAGATTTTTGATAGTGTTAAGACTATCGCTGTGTTAGGTCTTTCACCTGATGAGACAAAAGATTCTCATAAAGTGGCGAAATATTTACAAGAGGTAGGTTATAAAATAGTTCCAGTCTATCCAAAAGAGGATACTATTCTTGGAGAGAGAGTCTATCGCTCACTTGCTGATATTCCATTCGATGTGGATATGGTAAATATTTTTAGAAAACCTGCTGCTCTTGACCCCATCGCGGATGCATCTATCGCTAAAGGCAATGTAAAAGTTTTTTGGGCACAAAAAGGTATTGTAAATAATGCAGCGGCTGCTAAAGCTGAAGACGCAGGAATGAGAGTAGTTCAAAACATGTGTAGTATGGTAGAGCATAGAGCACTATAAGGGTAGTAATTGTTAGATTTAAAAAAGATATATGAAGCGAAAGAACGAATAAAGGATATTGTAGTTGATACTCCATTCTCTTTTGCACCATATTTAAGCGAAATAGCTTCTTGTGAAGTCTATCTAAAAAAAGAGAACCTCCAAGTTACAGGTGCATTTAAAATTCGTGGAGCTTACAACAAGATAGCTTCACTCAGTGATGAGCAGAGAGCTTGTGGTGTAGTAGCTGCGAGTGCTGGTAATCATGCGCAAGGAGTGGCTCTTTCTGCTTCAAAGTTTGGTATTAAAGCCGTAATTGTTATGCCCGAATCCACGCCACTTACTAAGGTAAATGGTGTTAAACATTTTGGTGCTGAAGTTATCCTTGCCGGCGCTAATTATGATGAGGCTTATGCTTATGCAACTGAGTATGGAGAGAAAAATAATCTTACTTTTGTGCACCCATTTGAAGATGAAGAGGTTATTGCCGGGCAGGGGACAGTTGCTCTTGATATTTTAGATAAGTGTGATGAGCTTGATGCTGTTTTAGTCCCTGTTGGTGGTGGTGGACTTATAGCCGGTATGGCGAGTGCATTTAAGGCCATTAACCCTAAGATAGAAGTAATTGGTGTAAGTGCACTTGGTGCCCCTGCATTTAAAGAATCATTTGAGAGTAAGACGGCGATAGACTCTACAAGTGTCAGAACTATTGCAGACGGTATTGCTGTTCGTGACACATCAGAGATTACACTTGGACATGCCCTGGAGTGTGTAGATAGAATTATCAATGTTGATGATGAAGAGATTGCGAGTGCAATTCTATTTTTACTAGAGAAGCAGAAGCTTGTTGTTGAAGGTGCAGGTGCAGTAGGTGTTGCAGCTCTTTTACATAACAAGCTTCCTGATTTAAAGGATAAAAAAGTAGCAGCAGTCTTGAGCGGTGGTAATATGGATGTTACTCTACTCTCTGTTATTATTGAAAAAGGTCTACTGAAGTCTGGTCGCAAGATGAAAGTGACTGTTACTTTAGTTGATAAACCAGGCTCACTGATGCATTTTACTCAGATACTTCAAGAGTTAAATGCAAATATTGTTCATATCGCTTATGATAGAACTTCAATCTCTCTTGATTATGGTGATGCAAATGTTACTGTTCATATGGAGACTAAAGGTGAGAAGCATCAAGAGGAGATAAGAGTAGCACTAAAATCTGAGGGATATTTGAGAGATTAACTGAAATATGGAAGTAGTAGATAGCAAAAATATAAAAGAACCGGTAATTTTGTTAAAGATACTTAAGAATAACTCTCTTTTGGTTGTTGACAATGATACCACCGTTAGATATTTTGACACCACTTCCTTAGCCCTTATAGATGGATTTAAAGCTAAAATTCATCATCGCAGATATAAATCGGATATGGTTGCATTTGCAGATAATGATTTTAATTTTGTAAGTATAACTCCTGATTGTGAAGAGTCTATGCTCTTTAATACTAAAACCAAGAAGATGATTACTAAGGTTGATAGACACCACGGGGAGGTCTCCTGTGTCGGGATTGATCCTTCATGCAAGTATATGTTTTCCTGCGGAGAGGATGGTAAAACATACGCCCTTGATTTAAAGAGTGGAAAACTTGTTTTTACTCTTCCTGTTCATGTAGACACTATTAATGATATAGCTTTTTCTAAAAACTCAAATTGGGTTGCAACTGCAAGTTACGATAAAAAAATCTCACTCTTTAACCTGGCTACAATGACACCAAAAACAAAGCTTAAAGCTCACGCTGCGCCTGTTATGAAGGTTAGATTTTTAAATAATAACAGACTTATAAGTGTAGATAAAGACTCAACTGCAATTATTTGGAATATCTATAGTGGAAAAGTGATTGAGAGACTTCAAGGTATTCATGATGATGTTACTCAAATTACTACCAGCAGTGATGATAAGTTTTTATTTTTAGGAACTGACCTAGGTTACATTTTACTCTATGATTTAAGCACTTATGAAATACTATCCAAACACTATATAAAGTTACACTCAACTATTACCGCATTGGAGTTTGATGAACAGAATCAGCGTCTTATTATTGGTACTGAAGATGGAAGTCTTCTTCTATATGACATTTATGAAGGTCAGGATAAATTACACGAGTTATTAAGACAAAAAGATTTTGTAGCGATGCAAAAAGAGGCCGAGAATAATCCCATTTTAAGATATACAGATATTTTTAATATGATGACAAACCTATGGGATTCAGTACTTCAAAAAGCAAAGATAGCCCTGCAGAGTGGGGATAAAGAGAAAGCAATACTGCTTTTTAGACATTTTAAAAATGTTCCATCTAAAAATGCCATTATGAAAAAGGTGATGCTTGAGTATGTTGATTTTGAGAAGTTTGCTGCCTTAGCCAAGGATGGTAAGTTGGCACTGGCATATGGCCTTGCAAATAGACATCCAATGTATAAAGAGTCAAATATATATAAAATATTAGAAGCAAATTGGAAAAAAGCTTTTTTGCAAGCTCAAAAATATGCTCTTGATCCAAAAGGGGCTGAAAAAGCCAAAGAGATTCTTGCTCCATACAGGGGTATGAGTGAAAAGACTAAACTGATCCAAGAGCTTTTGAGTAAAGGTGAAGTTTATAAGCGCTTTCGAGTCTCAATAGGCCAAAAAGATTTTAGAATCTGTTTTGAACTTATTAAGTTAAATCCGTTTTTAAAAGAGTTTCCAGAGTATGAGACTTTAATCGCTTATGCTGATTCGCTCTATATAAAATCGAAAAAACTTATAAAAAATGGTGATACGCACTCTGCTATAAAGTTATTAAGAGTATTGGAAGATTTTAGTGATTTTAAAGAAGAGGTCAATGAGCTGATTTTAGGTATAGAGTCTAGAGAAAAGTTCTTTAATGCGGTAGAAGAAGAGGAACTCTCTTTAGCATATAATTTGATGAATAGATTTGAAGAACTACAAGATACAAAAGATGGAACAACACTTCAAAAAGAGTGGAACAATAATTTGAGTATCGCGAATTCATATGCTGTCGATGGAGATATTGAGGGTGTAAAAAAATCTTTAGGTATATATATGAAAATAAGTTCTAAATATACGACTATAGCGACTGTTTTTGGATGGTGTTATATGGTGCAGCTAGAAAATGCTCTGAAACAGAAAAAAGATAAGCTGGTTTTAGAAAACGGTATTAAAAATTATATTGGTGGCAACTGCACAGTCTCACTCATGCTTATGGCGCTTGGCGGCCTGTTTGAAGTAGGTCGCGGCAACAGGATGGTTTTCCGCCGGGTTGCAGCCAATAGTGATAATCAAGTCACTGTCTTTTGCTGCAGTGAATGGTGCTGTAACCGCGCCTGAACCAATCATCTGCAT